>NZ_JBHXTG010000003.1:0-111759 GCF_042677465.1 Kitasatospora sp. NPDC127111 | reverse complement strand
CCCACGGGGGTGGACTGCGCCGGAGGGGCGGGCCACAAATTTACTTACCACAACTTTCACCCCACCTATATCAACTTGTGTTCGGTAATTGTCGTTTGCTGAAAGTTGTTCGCCGCCACCTCGGAACCGAGGCCGCGCGGGATCCGGGATCGCCTCCGCACCCCGCGAGCCGCCGCCCTCCCGGGATCTTCCCTTGAGCGGCGCGAACATGACAGTGTGGCGGGATGCGCACTCGTCTCCTCGCCGCCACCCTCACGGCATTCGCCGCGGTGAGCCTCGCCGCCTGCTCCAGCTCGGGCTCCGGCACCGCCACGGCCGGCGCCACCGGCTCCCCCGTCGCGTCCGCGGCCTCCACCGCGCCCGCCGCCACCACCGCGAGCACCCCCGCCGCCGGCGCCACCACGGCACCGGCACCGGGTGCCTCCGCCCCGGCCACCCCCAACGGGCCCGCCTCCGGCACCACCTCGCCCGGCGCCGCGGACGCCCCGAACACCCCGGCGCCGCCCAAGCCCGCGCCGCCCACCGACGCCGGGCTGCCCGCCAAGCCGGGCGACGAGGCCACCGCCAAGCTGGTCGCCGCGCTGGAGGCGATCGACCCGGCGATCGTCGGCGGAAAGCCGGAGCAGGCCGTCGACCGGGCCCGCAACCAGTGCCAGTCGATGTACCAGTTCCCCAAGGACCGGGCCAAGTTGGTCGAGCTGGCCAATCAGCGGTTCACCGACGCCGGCCACCCGCAGGGCTTCGGCACCGAGAAGGCCGAGAAGATCATCGACGCCCTGCGCGCCACCCTCTGCCCGCCGGCCTGAGCAGGCCACCGAGCGGCCGGCGTCCTGAGCGCCGGGCGGACCGCGGCCGCGCGCGACGACGTGCGCGCGGCCGCGTCACTCATTGTTCGAATGCCCCTGCGGCAGTGGATCTGACAGGGTGTACGGTCGGCAGCGGGTGAGCCGGGAAGTCTGGTCGGCATGTCGATGCCGCCTGCCCGAGGGAAACGCCGTGACCGCCGAACCGTTCGCCGCCACTTCGTCCAACGCCTCGCCGGCCCATCCGGCCCACCCGGACCGCCTCGGCCCGCTGGTCCGGGCCGACGGCCGGTGGACCATCGGCGACCCCGAGGGCAAGGCCCACCTCGTCCTCACCCCCGAGGGGCTGGAGCACCACGTCACCGGCAAGGAGTCGCATCCGGTGCCGTGGGGGCGACTGATGGAGCTGAACGTGGCGGTCACCGTCGACTCGTTCTTCAGCAGCCCCCTCGGCGGCCTCTTCAGCAAGACCGCCGGCATCACCACCAACGGCTCCTGCCTGCGCGCCATGGTCCGGCACCCGTACGACATGTGGTCGCCGCACTTCACCCATCACCACGAGTTCTACTCCGCGCGCGAGATCACCCTGCTGCAGTCGCTGCTGGTCATCGTCGTCCACCGGGGGCGCGCCGACCTGTTGGGTGACGACGCCTGGCTGACCACCGCCGTCCGCCGACTGGCGGCGCACCGCCCCCGCTCCAGGTGGCGCAGCGGGGACGACGGCATGGCGCTCGTGGAGTCGCTGGTCGCCCAGGCGCCGTGACCGGCCCGGACGGACGTCGCGGCGTACGGGTGTCAGGGCGGACAGGCGTCAGGGCGGACGGGCTTCGCGGCGGGCGGGCGCCCGCGCGGCCACCGTTCAGGCGAAGCGTGAGCTGCGCACCGGGCCGGCGGAGCGGCAGCGGTCGCGCGGGCCGGTCAGCCAGCGGGGCGCGACCGCGCGGGCGAAGGCGACCAGCGCCTCGTCCGGGTCGGCCGGGGTCTCGCCGTCGCCGGGGTCCGGGGTCGGGTCGGCGGAGCGGATGTCGGCCGCCAGCTCCTCGGCGGTCCGCTCGTCCGGCTCGCCACCGAGCGGCTCCCAGGGCGCGAGGATCGTCTGGCCGAGCAGGCCGCAGACGTCGGCCGCGACGCCGGGCGCCTCCGTCCAGCAGGTGGCGTGCTCGTAGAGCACCTCGCCCGGTGCGCGCTCGTTCAGGCGGGAGAGCAGTTCGTCGTCCACCTCGCTCAGGCCACCACCACGGTGTTCGCCGTGCCCGGCCGGTAGGGCTGGACGGGCAGGCCGAGCAGGCCGGCGGCGGCCAGGCCGAGCGCGCGGTCGGCGCGGCCGGGCAGCAGGGAGACGGAGTGCGGGCGCGTCCCGGTCGCCTCCAGGATCAGCCGCAGCCGCTCCAGGCCCTCGCGGCAGAGCGCGTAGCCGTCCTGGAGGAAGGCGTAGCGGCCGGTCATGCCCGCGTCCCAGCCGTACGGGGAGAGGGTGGCGAGCAGGCCGCCGGTGAGGGTGAAGTGCCAGGCGCGCAGGGCCTGGTGGTGGAGCGGGTCGGGGCCGCCGGGCTGCGCGGTGGCGGCGACGGCCGCGGCGCGGTCGAGCGAGCGGCGCAGCCGGTCGGCGGCGGGCTGCCACTGGCCGGCGTCGGCGGGGAGGCGGTCGAAGGCGGTGCGGGCCGCGGTGGCGTCGCCGGCCATCAGGGTGTTGTAGGCGAGCAGGTAGCGCTCGGGCCAGTCGCGGAGCAGCGCGTCGTGGTCGCGCAGCAGGGTGACGGCCTCGCCGTGGCGCTCCTCGTCCTCCAGGGCGATGGCGAGTTCGGCGATGATCGGCAGCCGCTGGTCGGCCCGGCCGCGGACCTTGGCGAGCAGGCCGCGCGGCGGGGCTCCGGCGGCGCGCAGGGCCTCGGTGAGGGCGGGGACGGCGAGGAAGGAGGCGCCGCGCCCGACGCAGGCGTAGCCGTACTCGTACAGCGCGCCGGGGTGGGCGGGCTTGGCGGCCAGGGTGCGGGCGGCCTCGACGAGGTCGTCGAATCCGCCGTCGGCGGCCAGCCGTTCGACCAGCGGGGCCACCTGGGCGGCCGGCAGGTCACGTGCGACCGAGCGCAGTTCACGCATCGCGGCGCCCGGGTCACCGGACTCCACGAGGCTCCAGGCGGTGTCCAGCGAGGTCGTCGTCACAGGGGTTTCCTCCGGGGCGGGTTGTTGTCGAGGGGAACGAAGGCGGTGGGCGGTGTGGGCCGCGGGCGTGCGGGCGTGCGGGCGCCGGGGCGCGCGGCGCCGGTGCGCCGGCGAGGGCGCGCGGCGCTGACGCGCGGTCGTGCGGTCGCGCACGTCGTGGCGACCGCGGTCGCGGCGGCAGACGCTGCCGTGGCCGTGGCGGCGGCGGTGGTGAACGTGACCGGGCGCGGAACCGGGGGTGGCGGGCGCCGGGCGACGGCCCGGCCGCGGCGGCGGAGCCGGGTGCGGGCGCCCGGTGAGGGGTGGCACGGGGCCGGCCGCCGGTCGTCGGCGGCGGGTGGGGCTCACCTGTTCGGGCGGTGGCCGCCCTTCCTGTTGAGGTCGCGCATGGGGAGGATCATGTCCGAATGCCACCGCGCGCCGCAAGCCGATTGTTCGTCTCGTTCGTCCGGCGACCGCCGGACCGGTGCGCCGACGAACTGTCAGGAGTCTTGACAGAGGAGTGGTCTAGTCCAAACATAAGCATGTCGATCCGACCGGGATGCACTGTGGGGGTGTGACCACCGGCGGCTGAGGCACTGCCCTGCCCTGTTCCGCTCCGCCCCCGTCGCCGTTCTCGTCCCCCGTTCCCGCCCCGTCCTCGCCCTCGCGCTGCCGTCGTCCCGCACGGCGCCCGCGTGCCCGGGCACCGTCGACCGGCCGTTCCGCCCGCTCCATCGCGCCGCCCGTGCCACTCCGGCCACCCGCGCCACCCGCGCCACCACGCCCGCCGGGACCTGTCCGCCAGTCGGGCCGGAACGGGCTCCGCGTGGCCGCGGGAGGTCGGCGCGCCCGCACCCAGAGTTCAGTTCACCAACGTCCTGCCCCACCACGTCTGTTGGAGAATCCATGCGTCTACGCAGAACGATCCAGGCCGCCCTGACCGCCTGCGCCACCCTGCTGGCGTCGGCCGGACTGGTCGCCGCCGGGACGAGCCAGGCCGAGGCCGCCACCCCGTTGCCGAGCCGGGTCTTCGCCCCGTACTTCGAGTCCTGGACCGGCCAGAGCCCGGCCGCGTTGGCCGCCCAGTCCGGCGCCAAGCACCTGACGATGGCGTTCCTGCAGACCGCCACCAAGGGCTCGTGCACGCCGTACTGGAACGGCGACACCGCACTGCCGGTCGCCTCCTCCTCGTTCGGCGCCGACATCGCCACCATCCGCGCGAACGGCGGCGACGTCATCCCGTCCTTCGGCGGCTACACCGCCGACAACACCGGCACCGAACTGGCCGACAGCTGCACGGACGTGAACCAGATCGCGGCCGCGTTCGAGAACGTCGTCACCACCTACGACATCAGCCGGATCGACCTCGACATCGAGGACAACTCACTGACCAACACGGCCGGCATCGACCGCCGCAACAAGGCGATCAAGCTGGTGCAGGACTGGGCCGCCGCCAACGGCCGCTCGATCCAGTTCTCCTACACTCTGCCGACCACCACCGGTGGCCTGGCCGCCAGTGGGTTGGCGGTGCTGAAGAACGCGGTCAGCAACAACGCGCGCATCGACGTCGTGAACCTGATGACCTTCGACTACTACGACAACGCCGCCCACGACATGGCCGCCGACACCCAGACCGCGGCGACCGGCCTCTACAACCAGCTGGCCAAGCTGTACCCGACCAGGACCCCGGCCCAGCTGTGGGGTTCGATCGGCATCACCGAGATGGTCGGCATCGACGACTTCGGCGCGGCCGAGACCTTCACCGTCGCGAACGCCACCACGGTGTACAACTGGGCGGTCTCGAAGGGCATCAACACGCTCTCCTTCTGGGCCCTGCAGCGTGACAACGGCGGCTGCCCGGGCACCGGCGGTCGGGACGACTGCTCCGGGATCAGCCAGGGCACCTGGGACTTCAGCCACATCTTCGCGCCCTTCACCAGCAGCACCCCGGTAGGCAACGACTTCTCGGTCGCGGCGAGCCCGAACTCCGGTACGGTGACGGCTGGTTCGTCCACCAGCGCGACCATCACCACCGCCGTGACGGCCGGCTCGGCGCAGAGCGTCAGCCTCGCCGTCACCGGCGCACCCGCGGGCGTCACCGCCACCGTCACCCCCGGCAGCGTCACCGCCGGCGGCACCGCCACCCTCACCATCACCACCACCGCGGCCACGACGCCCGGCAGTTACCCGCTCACCGTCACCGGCAACGCCCCCTCCGGCAGCCACACCGCCAACTACACCCTGACGGTCACCGGGGGCACCCCGCCCGGCGGCCTCGTGAACGGCGGCCTGGAGACCGGCGGCCTCGCCCCGTGGACCTGCCAGAGCGGCGGCGCGGTGGTCTCCGCCCCGGCCCACTCCGGCTCCTACGCCCTGCAGGCGGCGGCCGGCGCCGGCCAGACCGGCCAGTGCGCGCAGACCGTGACGCTCCAGCCCAACCACGCCTACACGTTGAGCGGTTGGGTCCAGGGCAACTACGCCTACCTGGGCGTGAGCGGCGGGGCCACCGCGAGCACCTGGGCCAACGCCTCCGGGTGGACCAAGCTGTCCGTCCCGTTCACCACCGGCGCCTCGGGCGCCGTCACGGTGTACCTGCACGGCTGGTACGGCCAGGGCAACGTCTACGGCGACGACTTCGCCATCGCCTGACCGGCGGCGGCCC
The DNA here is from genome assembly GCF_042677465.1 of Kitasatospora sp. NPDC127111. NCBI lineage: Bacteria > Bacillati > Actinomycetota > Actinomycetes > Kitasatosporales > Streptomycetaceae > Kitasatospora > Kitasatospora sp. NPDC127111. The sequence goes on along the minus strand of NZ_JBHXTG010000003.1, from coordinate 106,149 downwards.
CGCTCCGGGCGGCCCGCTCCCCCGCCGGGGGTGTCGTGACGAGCTCGTCACGGCACCCCCGGCGGCACGTCCCGGAAGCGCGATTCCGGCGGCGACCGCCCGGCGTGGGAACGGGGAACGGCCGCGGGCGGTCCGGTTCGTGCTGCCCGCCCTCCGTGCGCTGCTACCGCCCCTGCCGCGACCCGGGTGACCGGTGACCGACCGGCCCGGCGCACAACTGGCGGCACGACACCGGCTCGCCCGGATCTGTCGGCACGAGCCCGCCCGGCTGCCCGACGCCGCCGCGGTCGCCGCCCGGCTCGGCGAGGACTGAGCCTCGCGGGCGGACCGGCGCACGGGGTGGACGGGCGGACCGGCGCACCGCCTCCACCGCACCCCAGCCGCCCTCCGCCTCCCTTCCCTCCCCCTCCCCCTCCCCCTGCCCGCTAGCCGGCCGGGGCGGCGGTCGGCGCCGGGGCCGGCGAGGGCGCGGCGGGGCGGCGAGGACGGCAGAGCGCCAGGTAGCAGACGGTGGCGAGCAGCGCGCAGGCCAGGACGACGACGGCCAGCAGGACCGCCGACGGTCTGCCGCCCAGGCTGCTGAGCGGGGCGACGACGGCGCCGCAGAGGAAGTTGCCGGTGCCGATCAGGGCGGAGGCCGAGCCGGCGGCCTGCGGGGCGACCAGGCTGAGCGCGTGCGCGGCGGTGTTCGGCAGCACCACCCCGAGGCTGCCCATCAGGACGAACAGCGCCGGGCAGACGCCGAGCAGGCCGAAGTCCCAGACGGCGGTCACCAGGACGAGGGCCACCCCGGCGACGACCGCCGTGCCGAGCCCGGCGAGCATCAGCGCGACCGGGGTGAAGCGGCGGGCGAGCACCCGCCCGTTGAGCTGGGTGACCGCGACGATGGCCAGGGAGTTGACGCCGAACAGCAGGCTGTAGGTCTGCGGCGACACGTGGTAGACGTGCTGGAGCACCGTGGAGGAGCCGCTGATGTAGCCGAACAGCGAGCCGAAGGCGAAGCTGCTGGTCAGGACGAGGCCGAGGAACGGCAGGTCACGCAGTAGCCCGCCCATGGTGCGCAGGGTGCCGGTGAACCCGCCGCGGTGGCGGTCGGCGGCCGGCAGGGTCTCGCGCAGAGCGGCGAAGGCGATCAGGGCGAGCAGCAGGCCGAGGGCGGTGAGGGCGCCGAAGGTGCCCCGCCAGGAGGTGACGCGCAGCAGCTGGGCGCCGATCAGCGGGGCCAGGATCGGGGCGAGGCCGGATATCAGGCTGATCGAGGCGAGGAAGCGGAGCATCGCGACGCCCGCGAACCGGTCGCGGGCGACGGCGCGGCCGATGACGATGCCCGCCGCGCCCGCGGCGCCTTGGAGGAACCGGGCGGCGATCAGCACGGGCAGGTTGGGCGCGAGGACGCAGACGACGCTGGCCAGGGTGTAGACGGTGAGGCCGGCGAGCAGCGGCGGCCGGCGGCCGAACCGGTCGCTGAGCGGCCCGAGGACCAGCTGGCCGGCGGCGACGCCGAACATCGAGAAGGTCAGGGTGAGCTGGACGGCGGCCGGTTCGGCGCCGAGGTCGTCGGCGATCGCCGGCAGGCCGGGCAGGTAGAGGTCGGTGGTCAGCGGGCCGAGGGCGACCAGGCCGCCGAGCACGGCGGTGGTGACACGGCCGGGCGTGGCGGCGCCGGCCCGGCCGGAACCGGCGGGGGTGGCGGGTGCGGTCGACGTCTCACCGGCGGGGCCGGCGGTCGGGCCAGGCATGGGGCTCCTCACGGGACGGTCGCTGGGTTTCCTCGCTCCGTCCTACCCCAGCGGCCCGGCCCGGCGACACCCGGGAACGGCCACGCGGCCCATCGCCGGACGGGCGCGGAGCCGCCCCGCGCGCGTCCGCGTCCCGCGCCCCCGGTGCCGTGGTGCCCGACGTGCCGCAGTGCCCGGGCCGGCCGCAACACCGGGCTGGCCGCAGCACCGGCCTGCCTCAGCGCTTGGCCTGCCTCGCTTGGCCTGCCTCAGTGCTTGGTCTGCTGCGCGGCGCGCATGGCGGCCTGGACGGCGGCGCCGTCCTGCCAGGCGTACAGCTGGTTGCCGGTCAGGGTGACGCTGTAGTGCCCGCAGGTACCGGTGACCTTGGCGGCGACCCCCTCCGGGAACCAGCCCGCCTTGAGCGTGGCCGGCATCGGGTGGACGTTCTTGCTCGGGGTGACCGCGGTGCAGCCCGCGGGCAGCCGGCCGTCCGGCAGGGTGGCGCGCAGCAGGCGGTCATCGCCGGTGGTGGACATCAGGTACCGGACGGAGGAGGCGTTGTCGGGCAGCCAGGCCGGCATCGAGCGGCGGTCGGCCTTGGCGTCGGTGCCGGTGGCGTAGCTGGCCTGCTCCCGGTGGCGCCCGTCGTACCAGTCGGAGACCCGTGGGCCGACCGCGACGGCTGCGACGGCGACGGCCATGCCCGTGCCCGCGACTCCGAGGGCGACCTTGCTCACGATGCCGCTCATACCCCGCCCTGCCCTTTCCTGTCCGGTGCCCCCACTGCCGGTGGCCCGTGCTGGTGCGCTGCTGCTCCCCCGGGTGCCGTCCGGTCCGCGTTGCTCGGGCCCGCGTCCGTCCGGTTCTCCGGGGTGACTCCATCCTGACCCGGCGTGGCCTGCCGGGGCGTCACCTCGAGGTCGTGACCGTTCCTCCGTCCGCAGGGGTACGGTCTCCACCTTCAGGTGTACGGCGGGCACCCCGGAGTCGGGGTCGCCCGACCGCTCCCCGGGCGACGGGGCCGGTCAGACGGCCGGAACAGCCGCCGAGACGGCCGCCGGAACGGGCTCGGCCACCGGGAACGGGCGGCCGTCCAGCGTCCAGTGCGGGTCGATGGGCCGTCCGAGGGCCGCGTACACCTGGGCGGCGACGTCCGGATGGCGGATCTCCCCGACCGGCGGGGCGGCGGGGATGCCCGGGCCGGCGCAGGCCACCCAGGCGGTGCGCTCCTCGACGGTGCGGCCCCCGTGGCCGCCCGCGTCGACGTGGCCGTGGTCGGTGACGACGATGACCGTCCACGCCTCCTGGGCGTAGTCGGCCCGGCCGCGCACCGCGTCGAGCAGCCGGCCGAGGCGCTCGTCGGCCGTGCGCATGGACGCCCGGTACTCCTCACCGCAGCCGAGGAAGTGGGCGGTCTCGTCGACGGCGCCGAGGTAGACGAAGGACGCCTCCGGGTCGGCGGTGGAGAGGACGTGCACGGCCTCCCGGGTGACCTCCTCGTCCACGGTCTCCCAGGCCTCGGGGGTGTCCTCGGCGGGGGCGATGTACGCGAGCCGGCCGGGCGCGCGGAACAGCGGACCACCGGACTCGTTGATCATCAGCGGGTCCCAGCCGGCGGCGACGAAGGTGCGGCGGCGGTCCCCGCGGGCGAGGCGGGTGGCGAAGTCGGGGAAGACGTCGAGCCGGTTGCCGCCCAGGTGGTTGCCCCAGACGCCGTGCTTGGCGGGCTCGACCCCGGTCACGATGGTGGCCCAGCACGGCCCGGACATGGTGGGCGTGGAGTCGGCCACCGTGACGGGCGCCAGGAACCCGGCCTCGGCCACCTCCGCGAGCCGCGGCATCGGGACCTGGTCCAGCAGGTCGTACCGGACGCCGTCGATCCCGACGACGAGGACCCGGGGTCGGGGCGGCGGAGGTGTGAGCATGGGTTCCCTTTCACGAGGTGCGGCCGGCCGCGCCTCGTGGGCGCCGCCGACCGCGACATGCTGCACGGCCCGGGGTACCGGCCGGTGTCGCCCGGCGGAACGGCGGGTGTCCGAGCGGCGTCGGCGGCGCCTCGGAGGACGTCGGAGGGGCGACGACTAACAGATGACAGATTTCAGCGAACAGATGTTGAAAGCTGTCATCTGTTCTCTGTCATCTGTTAGTCGTCAGCTGTCGCCTGCGCGGACGAACCGGCGGTCCGCCACCCGCAGTGCGGCGGCCGGGCCGGCGGCGCGCAGGACCACGTCCAGGACGCGCGCCGGGTCGGCGGCGTAGGAGTGCGCGAACCACGGCAGGTTCGCCTCGACGACGGCCCAGCGTTCGGCCGGGTCGTAGGGGTCGAGCAGCGGGCCGACGTCGAGGGCGACCGCGCTGGGGAGCGTCGTGCCGAGGGCGTCCCACAGGCGGCGGGCGAAGTCGGTGGCGTGGGCGACGAGCGGACCGGGGTCGAGGCGGCCGAAGCGGGCGTACCGGCTGCCGGTGACCACCTCACCGTCGAGGACGAACAGCCGGTACTCGGCGCCGAACGTCACCGGGTCGCTGACCAGGACGGGCGTGTCGGGACCGATCCGTTCGCCGTGGCGCGGGAGCCGGATGCCGTCCGGGTAGACGGCCGGCGGGAGGGACTTGTCGGAGGGCGGCTTCACGAAGGCCGGGCGGGTGAGCGTCCAGGCCTCGGCGAGCGTGGTGAGCTCGATCCGCCGCCCGGTGAACTCCTCGGGGAGCCGGGCGAGCCAGTCGTCCTCGGGTTCGAGCAGGCCAAGGCCGAGCGGCCCGGCGATCCGGGCGGCGGCGAGCGGGCCGCCGTACCAGTGAACGGGGCGCCCGGCCAGCCGGTCGACGGTGGCGGGGCCGGTGAGGACGGCGGTCTCCAGCCCGCGCGCGGCGGCGGCCCCGGCGAGCAGGGCCGTGGTGCTGGTCTGCTGCGCCGAGGTGAGCAGCACCGGACCGCCACCCCTCGGCGAGCGCGTCACCGCGGCGGCCGGAACTCGTGGACGACCTCGATGCGGCCGACGATGTGGCGGTTGAACTCGTCCAACTCCTCCGCGGGCACCCAGAGTTCGAGGATGGTCCGGCCGCCGGCCTGTTGCACCGGGTAGCGGGCCAGGAAGGCGGTGTCCACCTCGAACCGGGTGACGTAACCGACGCCGGAGGCGGGGACGTTCCAGTCGCGGGCGATCCGGATCGCGTAGTCCTCGTTGAGGACCGGGTAGAAGATCGGCTGGTCGGGCAGCCGGGGCGGCCAGGCGCGCCAGTCGGCGGCCTCGACCAGGGCCAACTCCTCGGGCCCGGTGGGCCGCCAGAGGGTGGTGGTGGTCGAGGTGCCGGACTGCGGCTGACTGGTCATGGGAGGGACGGTAGCCGGGCCTGGCTCGGCCCGGCCACCGGGTTTCGGGCAGGTCGCCGGCCCCCGGCCCGGTCGCCGGGCCCGGCCGGTCACCGGGTCTCCGGCCTGCCGCGCGGGCGCGGTGGCCGTCAGCGGTAGGCGGACTCGCCGGTGATCGCCTCGCCGAGGACGAGGGTGTGGATCTCGCTGGTGCCCTCGTACGTCAGCACCGATTCCAGGTTGTTGGCGTGCCGCAGCACCGGGTACTCGGTGGTGATGCCGTTGGCTCCGAGCACCGTGCGGGCGCTGCGGGCGATCTCCAGGGCGGCGCGCACGTTGTTGAGCTTGCCGAAGCTGATGTGCGCCGGGCGGGCCGCGCCCTCGTCCTTGAGCCGGCCGATCCGCAGCGCGACCAGGTAGGCCTTCTCGACCTCCAGCATCATCTCGACCAGCTTCTGCTGCGTGAGTTGGAAGCCGGCGATCGGGCGGTCGAACTGGATGCGGCTCTTCGCGTAGTCGAGGGCGGCGGTGTAGCAGTCGCGGGCGGCGCCGACGGTGCCCCAGAGGATGCCGTAGCGGGCCTCGTTGAGCGAGGAGAGCGGTCCGCGCAGGCCGGTGACGCCCGGCAGGACGGCGTCGGCGGGCAGCACGACCTCGTCGAAGGACAGCTCGCTGGTGACGGAGGCGCGCAGCGACAGCTTGCCGTGCACGTCGGTGGCGGTGAAGCCGGGGGTGCCGGGCTCGACCAGGAAGCCGCGGACGCCGTCCTCGGTCTGCGCCCAGACGACGGCGACGTCGGCGATGCTGCCGTTGGTGATCCACATCTTGGAGCCGGAGAGCACCCAGTCGGCGTTCTCGCCGGCGCCCTTGCGGCGGGCGCGGGTGCGCATGTTGGCCGGGTCGGAGCCGAAGTCGGGCTCGGTGAGGGCGAAGCAGCCGATGAGCCGGCCGGCGGCCATCCCGGGGAGCCAGCGCTGCTTCTGCTCCTCGGAGCCGAAGGCGTGGATCGCGCGCATGGCCAGCGAGCCCTGGACGGAGACGAAGCTGCGCAGCCCGGAGTCGGCGGCCTCCAGCTCCATGCAGGCGACGCCGTAGGCGACGGCGGTGGAGCCGGCGCAGCCGTAGCCGTCCAGGTGCATGCCGAGCACGCCGAGGGCGCCCAGCTCGGGGCCGAGTTCGCGGGCGGGGAAGACGCCGCGCTCGAACCAGTCGGCGAGGTGGGGGCGGATCCGTTCCTCGGTGAACTTCCGAACGGTGTCGCGGATCAGCCGTTCCTCGTCGGTGAGCATGTCGCCGACGGCGAGCAGGTCGGCGGGGTCGATCCGGGTCGGCTTCGCCATTGAAGCTCCTTGTCGTCCTTGTGGTCTTCGATCTTCTAGTCTTCGATCTTCGGCAGGCACGGCGAGTATGGCGCACGGGGCCGGGCTACGGGTGGTCGGGGACGAGGGAGTGAGCATGTACACAGTCGAGCGGTTGACGGCGGACGAACTGGCGGACGCGGCCGGGCGGCTGGCGGACCTACTGGTGGACACCGTCGACGGCGGTTCCTCCCTCGGCTTCCTCGCGCCGCTCGACCACGCCGACGCGGCGGCCTGGTGGCGGGCCCTGGTTCCGGAGGTCGCGGCCGGACGGCTGCTGCTCTGGGTGGCCCGCCCGGGCGGCCGGGGCGGTGCGGACGCGAACGGGCCGGACGGAACGAACGGAACGGACGGAACGGACGGCACCGGGGTGGCCGGCCGGATCGCCGGAACGGTGCAGCTGCGCCCCGCGGTGCCCGCCAACGGCCGGCACCGCGGCGAGGTGGCGAAGCTGATGGTGCACCGGGCGGACCGGGGGCAGCGGCTGGCCGGATCGCTGCTGGCCGCCCTGGAGGCGGAGGCGGCCGGGCGCGGGATCCGGCTGCTGGTGCTGGACACCGAGACGGGGAGCCCGGCCGAGCGGATGTACGGGGCGGCGGGCTGGACGAGGGTCGGCACCGTGCCCGACTACGCGACCGACCCGGCGGGCGTCCCGCACCCGACGACCATCTTCTTCAAGGCCCTGGGCTCCCGGGAACCCGGCGCGTCGATAGGATGATCGCTTCCGCAGGCGGCGGCAGCTGAACCGGGGGTGGGCCATGGCGCGTTGGGCACTGGTCGTCCAGGAGACCACGGGTCTCGGCAACGACCGGATCTGGGGCACCAACGTGCTCGCCGAGATCGAGGGCACCCGCGAGGAGGCCCTCGCCGAACTGAAGCGGCTCGTCCCGTCGTACACGCCGCAGCACCCGTTCAACAGCCGGCAGCGCACGCTGCTCCGGGACGGCGACACCTATCTGTTGATCTCCAAGGGCAGCATGCGCGACTACCACTGCGTGTTCAAGGTCTGGGAGCTGCTGTGGGACAGCAAGCGGCCCGAGATCCAGCAGGAGCGCCTGGCCGGCGGCGCCACCGGCTGAACCCCGCCGGCCCGTTCGGGCGTCTCGGCGGCCGACGGACGGCGGACGGCGGCCGACAGGCGGCGGGTGGCCTCAGGCGACCCCGCAGAGCCGGAGCACGGCCGTGGTCGCGGCGCCCGCCACCACCACGACCGGGAACGGCGCGCGGCGCAGCGCGAGCAGACCGGCGACCAGGACGCCCGACGGGCGCGCCCAGCCGGCGAAGTCGTGCCCCTGGGTGAGGGCGCCGGTGGCGACCAGGGCGACCAGCAGCACGGCTGCGGCCACGGCGAGCAGGTGGCGCAGCCGGTCGGAGAGGGTGAGGCGGTGTCCGAGGGCCGGGCCGGCGATCCGGAAGGCGTAGGTGCCGGCGGCGAGCAGGAGGACGGCGAGCAGTGGCATCAGTGGACCTCTTCGGTGATCGGGGCGGTCGGCCCGCCGCCCGGGGCCGTTCCGCCCACGGGCCGCTGCCCGTTCACCGGGACCGCCTCGGGGGTCGGCTCCGGAGCCCGCCCGCCGGCCGCGCCACGGCCGGCGACCACCAGCCCGAGGAGTGCGAGCAGGACGGGCAGCCCGGCCGGCAGGAACGGCGTGGCGGCGACCGCGACGACGGCGCCGGCCAGGGCGGCGGCGCGGGTGCGGCGGTCGGTGAGCGAGGGCAGGACGAGGGCGAGCAGGACGGCGGGGAAGGCGGCGTCGAGTCCGAGCGCGTCGGTGTCGCCGATCAGGCCGCCTGCGAGGGCGCCGAGGACGACGGAGGCGTTCCAGATCGCGAACAGGGCGACGCCGCAGACCCAGTACGCGGCCCGGCGGCTGCGCCGGTCGGGCTGGAGCAGGGCGAAGGCGGCGGTTTCGTCGGTCAGCAGCTGGGCGCCCAGCAGGCGTCGCCACCAGGGGCCTTCGAGCACGTCGGCGACGGTGAAGCCGAACGGCAGCAGGCGGGCGTTGAGGACCAGCCCGGTGGCGACGGCGGCCAGCGCGCCTCCGCCGGAGAGGACCAGGCCGACGGCCGCGAACTGCGCGCCACCGGCGAAGACGAGGAGGGACATGGCGATCGGCACCCAGATCGGCAGGCCGCCGGAGACACTGATGGCGCCGAAGGAGACGCCCACCAGCGCGTCGGCGAGGCAGACCAGGGCGATGTTCCGGAGGGTGACACGGTCGACTGTTCGGAGTAGCGAACGCATGTCCAGTAGAGTGAACCCGAGAGCTTCCGTTCGTCAAGGCGAACGGATGGACCAGTGGAGCGAACGCGGATGACAGTGAACGACGGCGGGGCGGGCCCGGTGGCGGACGCCCCCGGCACCGGCGCCCCGGGCACGCCGAGCACCCCGGGCACGCCCGGCACCCCCGGGTCCGGCTCGGAGCTGATCGGCCTGATCTCGGCCTCGATCCGGCGCGAGCGCGAGCGGGTCGGCCTGTCGATGGCCGAGCTGGCCCGGCGGGCGGGTATCGCCAAGTCCACGCTCTCCCAGCTGGAGGCGGGCGCGGGCAACCCCAGCGTGGAGACGCTCTGGGCGCTCGGAGTGGCGCTCGACGTGCCGTTCAGCCGGCTGGTCGACCCGCCGCGGCCGGTGGTGCGGGTGATCCGGACCGGCGAGGGTCCGGTCACGCACTCCGAGCAGGCCGACTACGCCGCCACCCTGCTGGCCTCCTGCCCGCCGAACGCCCGCCGCGACATCTACCGGATCGAGGCGCAGCCGGGCGAGGCCCGCGCGTCCGATCCGCACATGCCGGGCACGGTCGAGCACGTGCTGATCGGCGCCGGACGCGCGCTGGCCGGGCCCGCGGAGGCGCCGGTGGAGCTGGGCCCGGGCGACTACGTCAGCTACCCGGGCGACGCCCCGCACGTGTTCCGCGCCCTGGAGCCCGGCACGCTGGCGGTGCTCGTGATGGAGCACGTCTGAGCCGGCGGACGACTGCCCCGGACCAACGGATTGACGATGGATCAGATCTTCAACAGCCGGTCCAGGAAAGGGTTTCCGAACACCCGGTAGGGGTCGTGGCGGTCCAGGACGGCGACCGCCTCGTCCCAGCCGGGGCCACCGCCGTCCCGGTGGCTGGCGGGGATGACGCGGTCGAGCACGTCCGGGTCGGCCCAGGCGGCCTCGTCGGTGTAGGCCCAGCCCTTGGACCACTCGACCCGGACCCCGGCCCGGGTGCCGTCGAAGGTGCACAGCAGGAACTGTTCGAGCTCACGGGCGAAGCGGTGCAGCCCGGGTGTGCCGGGGAGGGCGAGGACGTCGAGCCAGACGGCGGTGTCCCACTCGGGGCGGTCGGGGCGCGGGCGCAGCGCGGAGAGCAGGGGCGGCCGGGCGCCGGGGACGCCGCACCAGGCGGGGTCGTCCAGGCCGGTGACCCGGATCTCCACCGCGCCGTTCACCGGGAACTCGCCGCGCGCCTGGTGGTCGGCGAGCGACTTCCGGTAGTGGTCGGCGAACTCGGCGACGACCCACTGGAGGTCGGCGCGCCGGGCCAGGACGGCGTAGCCGTTGGCGGTGACCCGCAGGGTGGTGGGCCGGACGTACTGCAGCAGGGTGCGGGAGGGGCCCCACAGGTCGGAGCGCAGGCCGCCGGCCAGCAGGTGGGTGAGCACGTCGCCGGTGAGCAGGTCGCGGAGCACGCCGCCGGAGAGCAGGACGTCGGTGAGGTCACCGGTGAGTCCCACCTTGGTGATCAGGTACTGGAGTTGGCCGAAGAGCGGGGCCGATGCCCAAGCGCCGGAGACGATTTGGCCGGCGAGCCGGGCGACCGGTTCCGGGATGCTGTCCGAGAACGGGTAGTTGTACGGTTCGTCGACGGCGCGGGAGGCGAGCGGCCGGTTCGGGGCGACGCTCCAGGTCTTCAGCCAGGGGTACTCGGTGTAGGCGAACCAGATCGCCTCGGCGCGGCCGTCGCGGGCGACGAAGTCGGCGAGGGTGCGGGGGCGGCCGAGCGGGCCCGTACTGCCCGGGCGGGCGAAGAGTTCGCTCGCCGGGACGTCCAGCCGGCTGACGCAGCGCAGCGGCCGGTCGGCGCCGGCCCGGAGCACCACCTCGGTCACGAAGGCCCGGCCGAGGTGGACCAGGAAGGCGGCGCTGTCGGCCTCGGCGCGGTCGAAGGTGCGCAGCGCGTAGCGGCCGGTGGCGGGGTCGTGGACGACCGCGGTCAGTCGGGTGACCTGGTTGCTGAGGGAACCGTAGCCGTGGCCGTCCGGGCGGGCCTCGCCGGTGGCCGGGACGGCGGTGCCGTGGCCGCCGATGGCGAGCACCCCGCCGACGGTCAGTTCGCCGGGCGCGGGGCAGTTGGTGACGCCGAGGCCGCGCGCGGCGAGGTGGGTGAGCAGGGCATCCATGGTGGCGCCGGTCTGGACCCGGACGGTGGTCGGCGAGTCGGCGGTGATCGCGGTGAGGTGGCGGGTGGTGTCCAGCAGCACGACGCGGGCGGCCTCGGGGGTGCCGTCGGCGACGGTGAGCGGGGCCCAGGTGTGCCGGTACCCCTGGGCGCGCAGCCGCCAGCCGTTGGCGCGGGCCCAGTCGGCGAGCAGCGGCACCTCCTCGGGAGTGCGCGGGGCGCAGGTCCAGAGCTGGTCGGCGCGGACCTCGCCGGACCAGTTCTGGTAGACGCGCTGGTAGAGCTCGGTGCCGGCGGGCAGGCCGGGTGGCACCGGGGTGGCGGCCCGGGCGTGGTCCGGTCCGATGGTGCCGCGGAGCAGCCAGCCGGCCCCGCCGAGCGCCGCGGCGGCGCCGAGGAGGCGGCGGCGGCTGAGGCCCGTCGGACGGTCGTCGCCGTCACGCCCGAGGTCGTCCCGGTCGTCCCGCTGCCCTGCCGCCATGCCCGCCCCTGTGTTCCCTCGGTGGCCCGGTGGTCGTCCGTCGACCGCCCGGGCGTCCGGCCGGCCGGCCCTGCCCGTCGGGCAGTCCGCGCGTCTCGCCGTCTGACCGTCGGGGCGGCTGGCCGCCGTCCGACCCGGAGCTCTCCCCCGGTCGGGCCGAGCGTACGGAGCGGTCGGTTCGGGGACGGGGCGCCACCTCGCGATCTTCGCTCGAACGAGTGAATCTTGCCCGGACTGGCGGTGGGCTCGCCGGGTGAGAATGATCACCGCTCCGGGGCTGGACGACCATCGTCCCGGGCGGCCCGGCCGTCCGCTTCGACGCCGCCGCGCCCGGACGAACCACCACGGACGGGCGGATCCACCCGGACGGACGGGGCCGACGAGAAGGCCGGCCACGCCGACCAGGCCGACCGGAGAACAGGCCGGGCCGACGACCGGAAGGCGGGCCGGGCCGACCGAAAACGGGCCGGGCCGACCGGAAATACGGCGGGCCCGCGCGCGGCTGTCGTGATCGAAGACCGCTAACGACGATCGACGCCGGCGTCAGGCCGGCCGGGAGGTGCAGGGCGCGATGGGCGACGAGCAGGGGACCGGGGCCGGGCAGGACTACCGCATCGAGCACGACTCGATGGGCGAGGTCCGGGTGCCCGCCGCGGCGAAGTGGCAGGCGCAGACGCAGCGGGCGGTGGAGAACTTCCCGGTGTCCGGCCAGCGGCTGGAGCGCGCGCACATCGCGGCGCTGGCCCGGATCAAGGCGGCGGCCGCCCGGGTGAACGCCCGGCTCGGGGTCCTCGACGACGAGACCGCCGCGGCGATCGCGGCCGCCGCCGAGGAGGTCGCGCAGGGCCGCTGGGACGCCGAGTTCCCCGTCGACGTGTTCCAGACCGGTTCGGGCACCTCGTCCAACATGAACACCAACGAGGTGATCGCGACGCTGGCCGGCGAACGGCTGGGCCGGCCCGTCCACCCGAACGACCACGTCAACGCGAGCCAGTCCTCCAACGACGTGTTCCCGTCCTCGATCCACATCGCCGCCACCGCCGCCGTCACCCACGACCTGATCCCGGCGCTGGAGCACCTGGCGGAGGCGCTGGAGCGCAAGGCGGCGGAGTTCGCCCACGTGGTGAAGTCGGGCCGGACGCACCTGATGGACGCCACCCCGGTGACCCTCGGCCAGGAGTTCGCCGGGTACGCGGCGCAGGTCCGGCACGGGCGCGAGCGGCTGCTGGCGACGCTCCCCCGGGTGGCCGAACTGCCGCTCGGCGGCACGGCGGTGGGCACCGGCATCAACACCCCCGCCGGGTTCTCGGCGGCCGTGATCGAGGAGCTCGCCCGGACCACCGACCTGCCGCTGACCGAGGCCCGCGACCACTTCGAGGCGCAGGGCGCCCGGGACGGCCTGGTCGAGCTGAGCGGGCAGCTGCGCACCATCGCGGTCGGCTTCACCAAGATCGCCAACGACCTGCGCTGGATGGGCTCGGGCCCGCGGACCGGCCTCGGCGAGATCAACCTGCCGGACCTCCAGCCGGGCTCGTCGATCATGCCCGGCAAGGTCAACCCGGTGCTGCCCGAGGTGGTGCTGATGGTCGCGGCGCAGGTCATGGGGAACGACGCCACCGTGACGGTCGCGGGCGCGAGCGGCAACTTCGAGCTGAACGTGATGCTCCCGGTGATCGCCCGCAACCTGCTGGAGTCGGTGCGGCTGCTGGCCAACAGCGCCCGGCTGCTGGCCGACCGGACGGTGGACGGCATCACCGCGAACGTCGAACGCGCCCGGGAGTACGCGGAGTCCTCGCCGTCGGTGGTCACCCCGCTGAACCGGTACATCGGCTACGAGGAGGCGGCCAAGGTCGCCAAGCAGGCGCTGGCGGAGCGCAAGACCATCCGTCAGGTGGTGCTGGAGCGCGGTTACCTGGAGCAGGGGCGGCTCACCCTGGAGCAGCTGGACGAGGCGCTGGACGTGCTGCGGATGACCCGGCCGTAGTGCCCGGCCCGCGCCCGGGGTGGGGACCGCCGGTCTCCGGGAGCCCACCGGGCCGGGCCAGGCGCCCGGAGCCGGCCGCGCCGCGCACCCGAGACGCCGGCCGGGACGTACGCCGGGGTCCAGGCCGGGCCGTCCACCAGAGACGTACGCCGGGGTCCGGGCCGGGACGTGCGCCGGGGCGCGGAGGGCGGCCTCGCCGCTCCGCGCCCCGGTTTCGGGCTGTCCCAGGGTGCCGGCCCGGAACGTCAGCCCTTGGCCCGGCCTGCCCGGCCGCGCCGCATCGACGCTCCGTTCGACGTCATGGTGGCCATGGAGATCGCGGCGAGCCCCAGCAGGAACATCACGCCGCCCGCGATCAGGCAGGTGACGATGTTCTTGCCGCGGTCGACCTCTCCGGAGACCACCCAGGGGGAGATGATCGTCCACGCGCCGAGCAGCGTTGCCGCCCAGGCCCGTGCGTGGGTGCGCTCGTAGGCCGAGCCGTAGCCGGCCATCAGCAGGCAGTAGGCGAGGCCGACGATCAGGCAGGTGACGGTCAGCGTGCTGAATGCCGTGAAGCCGACGATCCATGGCGAGGCCGCCAGGAACAGGCCCGCGAGAACGGCCAGGGCCTCGACGGCCTGGGCACGCGGGGTCAGGGTGAGCCGCTCGTACTGCTCCCGGAGTTCGACGATGTCCGGATGGTGCTCCATGCCCATCGGGATCTGGGTAGACACCGATACCACCTCCTAGGTCTGGAACATGGAGGGCGCAAGCCCAGTACCATTCTGGCGCCGATCTGCTGTTTTGCACCTTTTCGCCCCGGAAGCTACCCTGCCCGCCCGCCGCCCGGCGGGGGTTCGCGGTGAGCTGCGTCTCACCCCGCCCGGGCGCCCTTGCCTATGCAACTCGTTGCATAGCAGGATGCGGGTCATGGCACTGGAGCACGCGATCCTCGTCTCACTGCTGGAGCAGCCGGGCTCCGGCTACGAGCTGGCACGGCGATTCGACCGCTCCATCGGGCGCTTCTGGACCGCCACCCACCAGCAGATCTACCGGGTGCTGCGGCGGATGGAGGCGGACGGCTGGATCTCCGCCGAGGAGGTCGCCCAGGACGGCCGGCCGGACAAGAAGGTGTACTCGGCCGCCGCGCCGGGTCGCGCCGCACTGGCCGACTGGCTGCGCGAACCGGTCGAACCGGAGACCGTCCGGCACGAACTGGCGGTCAAGATCCGCGCCGCCGCGTTCGACGACCCGGCCGCACTGATCTCCGAGGTCGAGCGCCACCGCGAGAGCCACGCCGCCCTGCTCGCCCGCTACCTGCACGGCGAGCAGCGCGACTTCCCGGACCTCACCGCGCTCGACGCCCGGCAGCAGCTGCAGCACGTGGTGCTGCGCGGGGGCATCGAGTACGAGCGGATGACCCTCGCCTGGCTGGACGACGTGCTCGCCACCCTGCACCGCCTCGCCCGCTGACGCCTCCACGACGCTCCCGCGACGCCCGGCGCCGGCGCCCGACCCGCTCGATCCCGTTCGACCCCCTCGATCCCGTTCGACCCCGCTGGACCCGTCTCGACCAGTCCGACCCGTTCGACCGGCACGACACGCTCGACGCGTTCGGTCCGCTCGACGCGTTCGGTCCGCTCGACGCGTTCGGTCCGCTCGACATCGATCGACACCGATCGACACCGTCCGACCCTCTCGACACCCTCGACCCCCGGGAGCCCGTGATGCTCTTCAACCCGCGTACGTACGACCCCGCGCAGTTCGACGAGCCGACCCGCCGACTGCTGCGCGCGACCGTGGACTGGTTCGAGTCCCGCGGCAAGAAGGCGCTGATCGACACCTACATCGACCGCACCTGGTACGCCGACTTCCTCGAATTCGCCGCCAAGGAAGGTCTGTTCGCGGAGTTCCTGACGCCGTCCTCGGCCGACCCGGCCAAGCGCTGGGACACCGCCCGGATCGCCGAGCTGAACGAGATCCTCGGCTTCTACGGCCTCGGCTACTGGTACACCTGGCAGGTCACCATCCTCGGCCTCGGACCGGTCTGGCAGAGCGAGAACGAGGCCGTCCGCGCCCGCGCCGCCCAGCTCCTGACGGAGGGTCACGTGATGGCGTTCGGGCTCTCCGAGCGCAGCCACGGCGCCGACATCTACTCGACCGACATGATCCTCACCCCGGACGGCGAGGGCGGCTTCACCGCCACCGGCTCCAAGTACTACATCGGCAACGGCAACGTCGCCGGCCTGGTCTCGGTGTTCGGCCGCCGCTCGGACGTCGAGGGCCCGGACGGCTACGTGTTCTTCGCCGCCGACAGCCGGCACGAGGCGTACCACCTGGTCAAGAACGTGGTGAACGCGCAGATGTACGTCAGCGAGTTCCGCCTGGAGGACTACCCGGTGCGCGCCGAGGACGTGCTGCACACCGGCAAGGCCGCCTTCGACGCCGCGCTGAACACCGTCAACGTCGGCAAGTTCAACCTCTGCACGGCGTCGGTCGGCATCTGCGAGCACGCCATGTACGAGGCGGTCACGCACGCCCACAACCGGGTGCTGTACGGCAAGAAGGTCACCGACTTCCCGCACGTGCGGCGGGAGTTGACCGACGCCTACGCCCGCCTGGTGGCGATGAAGCTGTTCGCCGACCGTTCGGTGGACTACTTCCGCACCGCCTCGCCCGAGGACCGCCGCTACCTGCTCTTCAACCCGATGACCAAGATGAAGGTCACCACCGAGGGCGAGAAGGTCATCGACCTGATGTGGGACGTCATCGCGGCCAAGGGCTTCGAGGCGGACACCTACTTCGACAAGGCGGCGAAGGACATCCGCGGCCTTCCGAAGCTGGAGGGCACCGTCCACGTCAACCTGGCGCTGATCCTCAAGTTCATGGCCAACTACCTGTTCAACCCGGCCGACTACGCGCCGGTGCCGACCCGCCTGGACGCGGCCGACGACGAGTTCCTGTTCCGTCAGGGCCCGGCCCGCGGCCTCGGCGCGATCCGCTTCCACGACTGGCGCACCGCGTACGACGCGCACGCGCACGTCCCCAACGTCGCCCGGTTCCGGGAGCAGGCCGACGGCTTCTGCGAGCTGCTGCTCCAGCACGCTCCGAGCGCGGAGCAGCAGGCCGACCTGGACTTCCTGCTGGAGATCGGCCAGTTGTTCGCGCTGATCGTCTACGGCCAGCTGGTGCTGGAGCAGGCCGAGCTGACCGGTCTGGAGACGGACGTCCTGGACCAGATCTTCGACGCCCTGGTGCGGGACTTCTCCGCGCACGCCACCGAGCTGCACGGCAAGGCCTCCACGACCGAGGCGCAGGCCGCCTGGGCGCTGGCGCACGTCCGTCGCCCGGTCGCGGACGGCGAGCGGGCGGCGAAGGTGTGGGCCCGCGTCGAGGCGCTCTCCGGCGCGTACGAGATGCAGCCGTAACGGCAGGCACTGCGGACAGGGGGTGCCGGCGGCGGCCGGCACCCCCTTCTCCCTTCTTCCCCGGGGCCTCGTCCGGGTGTCACCGGGGCCTCGGGCGTCCGGGCTTCGCGTCCGCGGGCCTCGAGCATCGGGGCTTCGGGCCCCAGGCCTCGGGCACCCGGGCGTCGGCTTCGCGGGTCTGCTCAGAAGGTGAGCTTCCAGCTGTCGACGTAGCCGGTGTCCTGCGCCGCCACATCCTGGACCTTGAGCTTCCAGGTGCCGTTGGCGGGCACCGCCGAGGCGTTGACGGTGTAGGTGGTCTGGACGTTGTCGGCCGAGTCGTTCCCGCTGGAGTTCTTCAGCCGGAAGGTGGTGCCGTTCGGCGCGACCAGGTCGATCACCAGGTCGCCGCGCCAGGTGTGCTTGATGTCGACGCCGACCTGGAGGGTGGCGGGAGCGTTGCCGGTCCGGCCGGTCACGGCGAGGTCGGAGGTCACCGCCGGGCCGTTGTCGGGGATCTGCACGTCGGCGGTGCTCTCGAAGACGGTGCCGCCGGGCGGCGTGGTGTCGCCGGCCGACAGGGTCCAGACGGCGTAGGCGATGGCGTCGCTCATCCGGTCCAGCGCGGTGTCGTTGATGTTGGCTGCGGTGTCGCAGGAGGAGTGGTAGCAGCGGTCGAACGGCTGGCCCGCCGTCCCGCCCCACTTGGCGGCCTGGGCACTGGTCTTGGTGTAGTCGGCGCCGCTGAACAGGCCGCCCACCCGGATGCCGGCGTCCTGGAACGGGGCGTGGTCGGAGCGGCCGTCGCCCTCGAAGTCCTGCTCGGTGCTGATGCCGAGGCCGGCGAAGTAGTCGCGGAACAGCGCGTCCAGCGCGCTGTCGTAGCGGTAGGTGAAGTAGCCCGGGTTGGGGGAGCCGATCATGTCGAAGTTCAGGTACGTGTCGATCTTCGAACGCTCGGTGGCGGCCAGGCTGTTGACGTAGTTCTTGGAGCCGATCATGCCGTACTCCTCGGCGCCCCACCAGCCGAACCGCAGG
The DNA here is from genome assembly GCF_042677465.1 of Kitasatospora sp. NPDC127111. Classification (NCBI taxonomy): domain Bacteria; kingdom Bacillati; phylum Actinomycetota; class Actinomycetes; order Kitasatosporales; family Streptomycetaceae; genus Kitasatospora; species Kitasatospora sp. NPDC127111. The sequence continues at coordinate 88,477 of NZ_JBHXTG010000003.1, read as the reverse complement.
TGCTTGGCGGGCTTGAGGCCGGCGCGGGAGACGGCCAGCGCGGTCTCCAGGATCCCGGCCGACCCGGAGCCGTTGTCGTTGATGCCCGGACCGCCGGTGACGGAGTCCAGGTGGGCGCCGGCCATCACGACGTGCGAGGTGTCGCCGCCGGGCCAGTCGGCGATCAGGTTGTAGCCGGTGGAGCCGTTGTAACTGAAGGTCTGCAGCGTGGTGGTGAAGCCCGCCGCGTCCAACTTGCCCTTCACGTAGTCGATCGAGGCCTTGTAGCCGGCCCGGCCGTGGGCGCGGTTGCCGCCGTTGGCGGTGGCGATCGACTGGAGTTGGGACAGGTGCGCCTTGACGTTGGCGACCGGGATGTCGGGGGCGGCGGTGATGCCGGCGGTCGTGGCGCCGGCGGTCGCGACGTCCGCGACCGCGGCAGGCGCGGGGGCCGCGAGGGCGGCGGGAGTCACGGCGGCGGTGAACAGGGCGGCGGCCAGGGTGGCGACCGCCCCGGTCGGCAGGGCGGATCGGCGCAGGCGGGATCGCCGCGGGGCACGCTCGGTCAACGGAGGCTCCGGTTTCTGGTGGGGCAGAACGGAAGCGTGGAACCTCGCGGACGACGCCGGGTCAGCGGCCGAGCAGGGTACGGGTGTTGCGGGGTTCCGAACGGAGTAGGGGGTCCGTGCGGAACGGGGGCGCGCCCGCGAAGTTGACGCGACCATGATGATTGAGCGAAGCTCCGGCGCCGTCAAGGGGCCCGCGGCGGACAGCTGACGACTGACAACTAACAGCTGACAGATTTCATCATCTGTTATCTGTCAGCTGAACGTCGTCATCCGTCGCCGCGTCCCCCCGCCCGTCCGCCGACGCCCCAGGTCGGACCGCCCGCTTCGGGCACGACCGGTGTGCGCGGCAGCACCGCCCGGACGAGCGCACCGCCCTCGTGGTTGACGGCGGTGAAACGCCCGCCCAACTCCTCGGCCCGCTCGGCCATCGAACGCAGGCCGACCCCCGGACCGCCCCAGCGGTCGACGTCCGCCTCCCGGGCCGGCCACCCGGCACCTGCGGCATCCGCGGCGCCGGCGGCGGCCGGGTCCGGGAATCCCCGGCCGTCGTCCCGGGCCTCGACGACCACCTCGTCCGGACGGACCCGCAGCGTCAGCCTGGCCTCGGTGGCCCCCGAGTGGCGCAGCACGTTGTTCAGCGCCTCGCCGCTGATCCGCAGCGCCGCCACCTCCACGGCGGCGGGCAGCGCGGGCGGCGGGTCGGGATCGAGCACCAGGGAGATCCGGACGCGGTCCCCGTCCAGCCCGGCGACGAGCCGGCGCAGCGCGCCCGCCAGTCCGTCCCGGGCCAGCGCGGCGGGCGCCAACCCCTCGGTGATCCGGCGCAGTTCGACGATCGCCTGTCCGATCCCGGCCGACACCGCGCGCAGCGACCGGGCGGCCGACGAGTCCTCGGGGACGGCCGCGCGCGCGGTGTCGACGCCGAGCCGCAGCCCGGAGAGGGTGGGGCCGAGCCCGTCGTGCAGGTCGTGCCGCAGCCTCCGGCGCTCCTCCTCCCGGGCCAGGACGATCTGCCGCCGCCCGGCCTGGAGTTCCTCGTACAGGCGCAGCGAGGCGATCGCGGGCGCGGCCTGGTCGGCGAGGAAGCTCAGCACCTCGTGGTCCTGGGCGTCCAGGACAGGTTGGCCGGCGCGCGGTGGAGCGTACAGGTCACCGATCACGGCGCCCTCGTAACTGAGGGGGAAGACTTGGCTGTTGGGGCCGACAATGCCGGCCGAGGCGAGTTCGTGCGGGCCGTTGCGGGTGTGCAGGACGACCCGGGCGCCGGGCAGCCCGAGGGCCTTGACCACGGTGTCGCAGAGCAGTGGCGGGGCGTCCGCAGGGCTGACCGCGCGGCTGAGCCGTTCGGCGAGTTCGCGCACCACCTGGTAGGGGCGGGCGCGGTCGCCGTAGTAGAACCGGTCCACGGCGCGCAGTACCCAGCGGGTGGTGGGGCCGAGCAGTCCGCCGATGGCGAGCGCGCCGGCGGCGAGGAGTTGGGCGTCGGCGGTGCTGGCCTGCGGCAGCGCGCGGCGCAGCAGCAGCGCGATGCCCAGGTAGCCGGCGATCAGCAGCGCGGTCAGGGCGAGGGCGCTGAGCATCCGGCGGGTGGCGCGGTCCAGGTAGCGGGAGCGGTCGCGGGTGAAGGCGTAGCCGACCGCTCCGAGCATCCAGATCGCCGAGCCGGTGAAGTAGGCGACGGCGCCGAAGCTCTCCGAACCGCCCAGCCGGAGCGCGAGGTTGGTGGTGAGCAGCCAGATCAGGTACGGGACGAGCACCGCCGCGACGGTGCGGTGCGGCCGCGGCGAGCGCCGCCACCGTACGGCGGCCACCGTCAGGTTGACCGCGACGAGCGCCCAGGAGACCAGGGTGGCCTGCCATTCGTCCAGCGGCAGCCCCTCCCCCTGCGGCACCAGGGCGTCCCCGAAGTACGGCAGCGGCACGGTGAGCCGCACCACGCAGGCGTGGCAGGCGCTCCACAGCACGGTCGCGCCGACGTAGAGCCGCCCCCAACCCCCGGGCAGGCGGCCCTCGGGCAGCCAGAGGGGCAGGGCGACGGCGAGGAAGATGAACAGGGCGACCGAGGCGAGCAGCACGGCCGCGCCCACCGCCTCCACCACCGGCCCGGCGCCCATGGACGCGGCGGCGAACAGGCCGAAGCGCGAGAGGCAGCCGCCGAGACCGGCGGCGAGCATGGCCACGCCGAGGCTGCGGCCGGCCGGGCGGGGGTGGACGTCCGCCGGCGCGGGGTCGGCACGCGTGGCGACACCGGCACGGCCGGGGTCGGGTTCGTCCGGGCCCGCGCGGTGGGCCAGGATCAGCAGGCCGGAGAGCGCGAAGGCGAAGCCGAGCAGCACCGTCTGGCCGTCGTGGAGGAAGAACGGCTCGGCCCAGGCCGCGTCCTGGCGGGTGAGGGCGAGCACCACCCAGCCGAGCCCGCAGAGCAGCGTCAGGCCGCAGGCCGCGGAGGCCCAGGCCAGCCCGGACTGCCGGGCGGCGGCGGCCCGGCCGCGTGCCAGGTCGGCGCGGGCGGCGGTGGTCGCCGCGCCGGCGGCGGTGTCCCCGCCGGCCGTGCCGGCGGCGCCGCCCGTGGTGGCTGTGGTGGTTGTGGTGGCCGGCGTGGTCGTGCCCGGATCGCTCATGCGGGCCTCCTCCTCCGGTTCGGCCCCGGCCTGCGGCGGGCGGCCTCTGTCGCCGTTCAGCTGTCCCCTAGGCCCATGTCGCGGGCCCGGGCGACCGCCTCCGCGCGGGTCGCCACGTGCAGTTTCTCGAAGATGTGGGTGACGTGGTTGCGGACCGTCTTCTCCGCCACCACCAGCTCCCGGGCGATCCGCCGGTTGTCCAGCCCGCGCGCCACCAGGTCCAGCACCTCCGCCTCCCGGGCGGTGAGCGCGGGGAACAGCTGCCCCGCCTCGCGAACCCGGGCGCCCGCCAGCAGCGCGGTGATCCGGCCGGCCACGTCGGCGCCGAACACCGCGCCGCCCGCCGCGACCGTCCGGACGGCGTGCAGCACCTCCTCGCGGCCCGCGCCCTTGACCAGGTAGCCGCGCGCTCCCGCCTGGAGCGCGGCGAGCAGGCTGCCGTCGTCGTCGGCCATCGTCAGCATCAGCACCGGCGGGGCGGGCGGCTGCGCGGCGAGCCGGCGGGCGGCCTCCAGTCCGGAGCCGTCCGGCAGGGAGAGGTCCATCACCACCACGTCCGGGACGGAGCGGGCGACCGCGTCCGGCACCTCCGCGGCGCGCTCGGCCTCGGCCACCACGGCGATGCCCTCGGCGCTCTCCAGCGCGGCCTTGAGGCCCTCCCGGAACAGCGGGTGGTCATCGACGATCAGTACACGGACGGGTAGGGCGTCCTGCGGTTCTTCATCCACACGGCCGACACTACCAGCGACACGCGAGTTACTTTCTGTAACATGCCCGGCCCGCCCCGGGCCGCCCGATACCTCGGCCCGGGCATGCACCTTCCCCCCGGCCCGTGCTCGCACCCCTGCCCGGGCTCACGTCCTCGCGATCCCGGGACGACGCGCGCACCACCGCGCACCGCCGCCCACCGGGCCCCATCCGCCGCCCACCGCCCGCCGCATCGTCCGCCATCCGGGTCAGCTGCCTCATGCGCCCGGGACCGCGGGCCGCCCAGACTGTGAAGGGTGCCCGGCGACCGGCCGCCGGCGGATCACACCCACACCCCCGACACACGCGCTAGCCGGTTGCGAGGCGGTGCCATGACCACCCTGACCTTTCCCCGCCGGGGAACGCCCGCCACCCCGCGGCCGGACGCCGCGCGCACCCGTGACCGGCGCCAACTCACGGCGGCGGCGGCCGTCACCTCCCTCTGCCTCGCCCTGGCCACGCTCTGGAGCTGTTACGTCCTCGCCCATCTGGGCGACCCCGGCGTCGCCGATCCGCGGGACCAGCTCGTCGTCCTGGTGTACGCCCTGCCGTTCGCCGGGGCCGGCATGCTGCTCCACGCGCACCGGCCCGGCATTCCGCTCGGTTGGGTGATGCTCGTCTACGCGCTCGCCGCCATCCTTCCCAAGGCGGCGAGCGCTCCGGTGTTCGTCGAGGTCGGCAATCCCACGATCGTGGCCGTGACCGCCGCGCTCAAAGGCATCTGCGACACCGTCCGCGAGACGCTCTTCTTCGTCCTGCCGCTCTGGCTCCCGTCCGGGCGCCTCACCTCCCGGCGATGGTGGATCTACATCTCCGCGGTCACCCTCTGGCAGACCCAGATGTACCTGTCGTACGCGGGGGAGCCCGAGCTGTTCCACCGGTCCAACCCGCTGGCGGACACCCTGCCCGGGCGGTTCCTGCTGTCGCTCTACCACCACCTCGGCGGCTACGACGACCAGGTCTTCTACGTCCTGCTCGGGGTCCCGGCGGCCGTGCTGCTGGCCCGGCTGCTGCGCGCGGCGCCACGGCACCGGCTGCACCTCGGGTTCATGCTCGGCGCCTACCTGCTCTGGGCCGGCGTCCAGGAGGTCTACACCCGCTACGAGTCCACCGACTCCTACTGGCTGGTCTACGGACTCTTCGCCGGAGCCAATCTGGTCTGGGCGGTGGCCGTCACCCACCTGGTCGTCAAGGACGGCGGCTGGCGGCTCGACCGCGCGGCCCGCAGCATCCTCAGCGGACTGCTCCTGGCCACCGGGCTGACCACGCTGTTCGTGGTGTTCGCCGCCGCGCTGTCCGACTGGCTGGTGCCCGGGCGCGGAGCGGCGGCGCTGCTGCTGATCGCCCTGGTCTTCGTGCTGGGCTCCGGCCTGCCGCGCGCCGCCCGGTGGGCCGTCGGCCTCGTCGACCGGCTCTACTACGGCGAGCGCGCCCAGCCGTACCAGGTGCTGCGGACGCTGGCCGAACGCGTCCGGCAGGTCGTCGACCCCGAACGGCTGCCGGCCGCGCTGTGCGCGACGGTCGCGGAGGAACTGCGCCTGCCCGGGGTCGCCCTCACCGTCAGCACCCGGGCGGGGCTGCGTCCGCTGGCCTCCGTCGGGCGGCTGGAGGGACCCCGGCAGTCGTTCGCGCTGGTCCACCACGGCGACACCATCGGCGAGCTGACCGTCGGACTGCGCGAGGGCGAGGCGGAACTGGACGCCAGTGACGTCGACATCCTCCGGTCGCTGGCCGACCAGGCCTCCCCCGCCGTCGCCTCGCTGCGGCTGCAGGAGGACCTGCAGGCCAGCCGCGAACAGATCGTCGCCGCACGGGAGGAGGAGCGCCGCTGGCTGCGCCGGGACATCCACGACGGCCTCGGGCCCGCGCTCGCCGGGCTGCGCCTGCGGGTCGACAACGCGGGCAGCACCCTGGCCCCCGAGGCCCCGCTCGCCGACACCCTGCAGAGCATCTCGGGCGACCTCGCGACGGCCATCAAGGAGGTCCGGCGGATCACCGACCGGCTCGGACCGGCGTCCCTCGGCGAGTTCGGGCTGACCCGCGCGATCGAGCAACTCGGCGCCACGTTCAACGGCATGGGGCTGACCGTCACCACCGAGGTGACGCCCGAGCCGCTGCCGAACCTGCCCGCCGCGGTCGAGGTGGCCGTCTACCGGATCACCGCGGAGGCGCTGAACAACGTGCTGCGGCACGCCCGCGCCACCGCGGCCGAGGTGCGCATCCGGGTGGAGGAGAAGGCGCTGACGCTCTCCGTCCAGGACAACGGCATCGGCTGCACACCGGCGGGCGCGGGCGCGGGCGCCGGAGCGGGGCGTGGCGCCGGCGGGGCCGACGGGGTCGGCGGGGCCACCGGAGTGCTCGGCGAGGCCCGCGGGCTCGGTGGGGTCGATGGAGTCGATGGGGTCGGTGGGGTCGACGGGGTCGGTGCTCCGGCCGGTGCCGCGCCCGGCGGCGAGCCGGCGCGTGCCGACGACAGGGCTGCGGGGAGCGGGGTCGGGCTGCGGTCGATGGCGGACCGGGCCGCCGAGCTCGGAGGCAGCTTCACGATCGGCCCGCTGGAGCACGGCACCCGGGTGCTCGCGGTCCTGCCCCGCTACCCCTCGCGGGCCTGACGGCTCGGTGCCGTCCAGCGCGGGCCCGGGCCATGGCGGCCCGGGCCCGCACGCGTCTGTCCCCGGCACCGGGGTGGTGCCGGGGACAGACCTGGTGGGCGGAGGAGGATGGTGCGTCAGTGGCAGCCGTGCTCGCCGGCGTCGCACTCCGGAGTGTTGATCGGCGGCTTCACCACCACCGGTCCGGTGGACGCGGAGCCGCCGACGGCGGGGGTGCCCGTGGCCTTGCCACCGAACACGTCGGCGACGGCGCACTTGAGGGCGATGCCGGCTGCGGTGACGCCGGCCAGCAGGGACGCCAGACGGAACGCCTTGGTGGCTGTGCTGGTTGTCATGAGGATTACTCCAGATCTTCCGAGTGGTCGAGCGATCGGCCGCTCATTCATCACTGTGCGCGGGACACCCGCCCGGGCACATGGGCCCGCCGTCCCGTTCCGGTCCCAAAGCGGGCGCGGAAGCCGAGACGGCGGATGTCTTCGCAGCTCAGAGCGAGTCAAGGCAGGTCAGGGCAGCAGGTCGGCTCAGGGCAGGAGCAGGACGGGCTTCACCACCTCGCCCGACCGGGCCGCCTCGGCCGCCTCCTCGATCGCCGCGAACGGGTAGGTCCGCACCAGCCGGTCCACCGGCAGCCGCCCCGCGCGGAACAGGCCGACCAGTGCCGGCAGGAACTGCTCCGGCACGCTCGCGCCCTGGTTCACGCCGACGATCCTGGGCGCCCGGGCCAGCAGCTCGGGGACGTCCAGGGCCACCTCGCTGCCGGCGGCCGGGGCACCGACCACCCCGCACGTGCCGCCGACCGCCAGTGCGGCCACCGCCTGCCGCAGCGCGCGGACGCTCCCGCTGCTCTCCAGCGCGTGGTCGGCGCCCCGGCCACCGCTGAGCGCGGTCACCGCCGCGACCGGGTCCTCGGCCCCGGCGTCCACCACGTCGGTGGCGCCGAGTTCGCGGGCCAGGGCGAGCCGGCCCGGCCGCAGGTCGACCGCCACGATCCGGGCGGCCGGGGTGAGCCGGGCGGCGAGGACCGCGGCCAGGCCGACCGCGCCGGCGCCGAACACCGCGACGGTGTCGCCCGGCCGGGGCCGCAGCACGTGGAACACCGCCCCCGCGCCCGTCTGCACGCCGCAGCCGAACGGGGCCAGCAACTCGAAGGGCGTGTCGCCGGCCCGTACCGGCACCGCGTTGCGCTCGGTCGCCAGCGCGTGGGTCGCGAAGGCGGATTGGCCGAAGAAGTGCCCGTTCAGCGGTGCGTTCCTGCGACCCCCGCCGTGCGCGGCACGGTGGACGGTGCCACCGCCAGTGGCAGCGCCCGTGCCGGCGCCTGTGTCGACGTCCGTGCCGTCCGCGGCGCCGTACACGGTGGCGCTGCCGTCCAGCCGGCGTCCGCCGAACAGGTTGAGGGCGGCCCAGTGCTCGCAGCGCACCGGCCGCCCGGTCCGGCAGGACGGGCAGGAGCCGCAGGAGGCGAAGGTCAGCACCACCGTGTCACCGGGACGCACCCGGGTCACGGCGCTGCCGACCGCCGTCACCGTGCCGGCGCCTTCGTGGCCGAGGACGGCGGGCAGCGGGGAGGGGGTCCGTCCGGCGCGCACGCTCAGGTCGGTGTGGCAGATCCCGACGGCCCGGATCCGGACCAGCACCTCGTCCGGGCGCGGCTCGTCCAGCCGGACGGTCTCCAGCCGGAACGGCCCCCCGGGCTCCCGGACCACCGCGGCGGTGGCCTCAATCATGCCGACCCGCCCCGGTGTCGCCGTCGGACCAAGAACCGTCCGGTGCGAACAGCCGGTCGGCGGTGGTGCGTTCGTAGGGCATGCCGGCCGGCATGGCGAGCACCTCCAGCTGGAGGCCCCACGGGGTGCGGAAGTAGACCCAGCGGTCGCCGTCGATCGGGCCGCCGTCCGCGATGGTCTGCGGCTCGCCCAGCACCTCGACCCCGGGCTGCGCGCGCAGATAGGTGACGGCCCGGTCGACGTCCTCGACCGCGATGGCCAGGTGGTGGCCGCCCCAGTCGCTGTTGGCGGGCAGTTCGCGCCGCTGGCCCGGGGCGGCGTACTGGAACAGCTCCAGGTTGCTCACCGGGCCGAGCCTCAGCATCGCGATGTACGCCACCGCGTCGCGGTGGACGCCGAGTTGGCGGGTCATCCAGTCGCCGCCGGACGGATCGGAGACCGGGCCGAGACGGTAGAGCAGCCGGGCGCCGAGGACGTCGGTGAAGAAGGCGACGGCCTGGTCGAGGTCGGGAACGGTGTAGGCCACGTGGTGGACGGCGTGGGCCCCGGGGATGCCGGTCATCGCGCGCTCTCCTCTCAGAGCCACGGGTTGGCTCGGGTGTCGGTGGTTTCGACGGTGGTGGTCCGGGTGTCGCTGGTTCGGGTAGCGGTGGTTCGGGTGTCGGTGGTCCGGGTGTCGGTGGTTCCGGTGGTGGCGGCTGGGGCGTTGACGGATCGGGTGCGGTGCTGGTGCGCGGGCTGCTCGTGTGCGGCGTCGCGCTGGTTGGCGATGGCGCTCATCAGGCTGAGGCCGCCGTCGACGGTGAGCGAGATGCCCGTGGTGTAGGCGGCGTCCGGGCCGGTGAGGTGGACGATGGCGGCGGCGACCTCGGTCGCCCGGCCGGGGCGGCCCACCGGGATGGCGGGCCTTGCCAGGCGGGCCACGTCACCGTCGTCCGGGACGCCGTTCATCCGGGTGGCGGTCTCGCCCGGGCTGACCGCGTTGACTGTGATCCCGTACGGCGCCAGTTCGAGGGCGAGCACCTTGGTCAGCTCACCCAGTCCGCCCTTGGCCGCGCAGTACGCGGCGCCGCCGAGGATCGGCGTGAACTCGTGGACGGAGGTGACGTTCACGATCCGCCCGCCGCGACCCTGGCGGACCATCCGGCGGGCGGCGGCCTGAGCACAGGCGAACGGCCCGGTGAGGTCCACCGTCAGGATCCGCTCCCAGTCCGCCAGCGACTCGTCGAGTACGGGTGAACGCCGGTTGATCCCGGCGCAGTTGACCAGGATGTCGAGACCGCCGAGGTGGACGGCGGCCCCGTCCACGGCACGGGCGGCCGCCGCCGGGTCGGCCAGGTCCAGCGGCAGCAGCATGGTCCGCCCGCCCGCCAGAGCGGCCGTCCGGCGGGCGGCGGCGCGGTCGGTGCGGTAGCCGATCGCCACCGTGTGGCCGGCCTGGGCCAGCGCGATGGCGGTGGCCCGGCCGATGCCGGAGCTCGCGCCGGTGACGACCGCCACCGACGGCCGTCCCGGACCGCCTCCGGTGGTCCCGGCGGCCGCCGTTGTGGCGTCCGTCGTTGTGGCGTCCGTCGCGTTCATCGGCTCGCCTCCTCGGTGGTCGGGTGGACCTGGTAGCCGGCCCGGGCCAGGCTCGGCGCGCCCAGGTAGCCGTACAGGGCGATGGTCGGCCGGCCCGGCCCGGTCCGGAACCCGTGCCACTCCCCCGCCGGGACGAACACCAGGTCGCCCTCGCGGACCACCACCTCGCCGGCGGCGGTGAGGTGCCGGCCGCCGCCCGCGAGGACCAGGAAGAACTCGTCCGCGTGCGGGTGCCGGTGCAGGTCGTGGCTGCCGTCGGTGGCGAAGACGGAGGACGCGACGGTGACGCGCCGGGCGCCCACCGTCTCCTCGGTGGCCAGCCAGTGGACGTCCATCCCGGCCGAACCGCCGATGGCGGAACCACCCGCCCCCTGACGGACGTCGAGCCGACCCGTCGGCCCCTGGACCGCCGCCCGCCCCGCGGTCGGGGCGGGGGCGGAGGCCGGGACCAGCGGTACCGGCAGCGGTCGCGGCGCGGGCCGCTGTCCGGCGGACGGCCGTGGCCGGACGGTCAGTACGGCCGCCGGTCCGCCGGGCAGTGCGGTGAGCCCGCAGGCGCTGCCGGGCGGATGGTAGAGGCCTTCGCCCGGGCCGAGGACCCGCCCGGCCGAACGGATCCGGCCGGAGAGCACCACGGTCACCGACTCGGCCACCCGGGACGGGTGTTGCTCCACCCGGATGCCGGGCGGCAGGGTCTCGACGACGAGCCCGCCGCGGGCTGACGGCAGGTGGTACGGGTCGATCAGCCGGCGGAACGCGGGGGCCGTGCGCGGCACGGCCGCGGGGACGAGGATCACGTCTCTTCTCCTTGGGCGATGGGGTGGTGGGGGCCGACGGGTCCGCCACGCCGGGCGGGGGCCCCGTCGCCGTCGCGGCCACCGGCGTCGTGGCCGAAGTCGAGCAGGATCTTGGGCGGGCCACTGCGGCCCGCGGCGAGCAGCCGGAACGCCTCCGGCCCCGCGGCCGGCGGCAGGACGGCGGCGATCAGCGGCTCCGCCGCCAGCACGCCGTCGCGGAACAGGCGGAGCGTCCGGTCGTAGTGGTCCAGGCCGTGCCGGACCCCGATCACCTCCAGTCCGCGCAGGGTCAGCTCTCCGGGGACGAAGCCCTCGGCCGGTGCGCCGGCCACGCCGATCAGGGCGAGCCGGCCGCCGGGCTCCAGCAGGTCCAGGCCGAGGCCGAACGCGCTCGCCGCGCCGGAGGCCTCGACCACCAGCGAGTAGCGGCCGCTTGCTTCCCTCGCCTGTTCGGGGGTCAGCGCGCGCCGGGCGCCGCAGCGCCGGGCGAGGTCGCGGCCGGCCGGGTCGATACCGACGGCGTCCACCGATTCGGCCAGCCGGACGGCGAGTTGGACCGCCAGCAGGCCGATGGTGCCGGTGCCGATCACGGCCACCCGGTCGCCGAGCCGGCAACGGGCCTGTTCCAGCCCGCCGACGACGGTGACCGCCGGTTCGACCAACGCGGCCTGCCGGTCGGGCACTTCGTCCGGGATCCGGGAGAGGGCGCGCTCCGGCAGGCCCACGTACTCGGCGGCGGCACCCTGGCGGCCGTAGAGCCCGACCTCGGTGAGGCGTTCGCAGAGCGCGCGCCGACCCCGCCGGCACGTCCGGCAGAGCCCGCAGTGCACCATCGTCTGGCCCACCACGCGGTCGCCGGGCGTGAACTCGGTGACCTCGCTGCCGACTTCGGCCACCGTCCCGCACCACTCGTGCCCCGGGACCAGCGGATAGCCGGCGCGGCCGTCGCGCAGGTAGGAGGCGGTGCCGTGGAGGAGTTCGAGGTCGGTGCCGCAGAGGCCGACCAGGGAGACGCGGACCGTCACCCCGTCCGGCCCGGGTGCCGCCGGACGGGGCACCCGGGCCAGGGCGACGCGGTGCGGCGCCTCGAACCGCAGGGCGGTCATGCTGCGGGCGGTGTTCACGGAGCTGTCGCCGAGGCTGTGGCCGGAGCTGCTCGGGGAATCGATCGGGGAGTTGTTCGGGGAGTCGTTCGGGGAGTCGTTCTTCACGGGCGGATCCGTCGTTCGGCTCGGCGGCGGGCCAGGACCTGCCTGGTCGCGGTGGTGCGGCGGGGTGCGGCCAGGGTCAGGCAGAGCACCTCGGCACCGAGCGGTCCGGCGTCCAGGTGGAGCGGGACGGCCCGGCGGGCGAGCAGCAGGTCGCCGTCGACCGCCAGGTGGTCCGGCTCGCCGGAGCTCCGGCCGACCAGCAGGGAGCCGCGCAGTACGTAGAGAACGGTCTCGGCCTCGGCCTGCCCGGGCATGACGTGCTGGGCGCCGGGGCTCAGCCGCAGGTGGTCGAAGGACTCGCAGGCGCTGGCGAGCATCGACCGGCGCGCCAGGCAGCGCAGCCGGACCCGCTCGCCGTGCGGGCCGAGTATGACGGCGGCCGCGGCCGAGGCGGTGGTGACGATCATCGGGGCTCGCCTCCTTGGGGGCGTTCGGGGTCGTCGGCGGCTACGGTGCTGTCCGCGTCGCCGGGGGCGCTGGGGTCGTCGGCGGCGCCGTCGGGGGCGCCGGGACCGTGGCCGGGGTGGTCACGACCGTCGTCGGGACGATCGGATCCCTCGGGGGCGTCGTCGTCGGCGTCCTCGGACGCGTCGACGTCGTCGTGGTCGGCGGCTTCGGCGTCGGCGTCGGCCTCGTCGGACGTGCCGGGGCTGACCGGGCGGCCGGTGACGGCGAGGACTGCGTGGAAGTACTCCAGACCGGCCGTGCCGGCGCTCAGGACGGTCCGGGCACCGAGCGGCAGGGTCAGTGCGGTGCCCTCGACCAGCGGGATCCCGGCATCGGCCCCCTCCTGCTCCTCGCTCTGCTCCTCGCTGTCGGGAGCGGTGGCCGTACCCGAGCCGGCGGTGACGTAGAGGGCGTGCTCGACGGCTTCGGCAGCGACCTCGATGTAGTGGCCCGGCTCGAGCCACTGCAGTCCGACCACGCGCAGCGGACCGGTCAGGTACCGGCTCGGGTCGACGGCGCCGCGCCGGCGGAGGTCGGTGATGACGGTGCCCGTCATGACGGGGACTCCTTCTGGTCTGCGGCGGTCCGTGCTGGTCCGCCTCTGACCTCCACGGTGTGGCGCCCGTCGTCCCGGCCACACGGGGAGCCGGTCCCGTCCCGGGCCCGCCTGCCCGCCCGAGCCAGGCCCCACGAGCGTGTCCGGGTCGGTCGGGACACCCGGGACGGCCGGGCGGCTCGGACCACCCGCGGGTCAGCCGGGCCGGCCGGCGGAGGCGGGAACGGGCTCTGCGGCCGGGCCTCGGCTGTGCGGGACACCGGGCCGGCCCAGGCTCTCGGCGGCCGCCCGGAGCGTGGCGGCGTCGACCCGGGTGAGCAGGCGGCCCTGGCTGCAGTGCGGCCACCCGAGGCCGTCGAGCAGCAGCAGGCCGGGGCGCGCGGCGGCGGTGAGGGCGACGGCCAGGGCGCGGGCGTCGGTCCCGTCCGGGAGGGCGGTCGCCGAACCGTTGCGCGCCAGCAGCTCGCGGTGCGCCCACAGGGCGGCGCCGTCCAGCAGGCCGAGGTGGGCCGCGACGCGGGCGGCGAGGAGCAGTCCCAGGGCCTCGGCGTCACCAGGCGCGAGCGCGGCGGAGGCGGCGGCGTCCGCGCTGCTCCGCACCGCGCCGGCGAGGCCGCGCCCGTAGCCGAGTGCGAGGGCGGGGCCGTTCTCGAACGGGTCGAAGCAGACCAGCGTGGACCGGGCGTCGGCGCAGAGGGCGACGCAGGCGGCGAGGGCCTGCGGGGTGTAACGGGCGCTCGGGCACAGGATTTTGGCGAGCGCCTCGTACTGCGCCGGGCAGACGGCGAGGACGTGGCGGATGACCTCGACCATGCCCGCCCGGGTCTCGGCGGGCGGACGTGCGGCCAGCACGTCGCTGCGGACCCAGACCAGCGCGGGCGCCGTCCGGGCCTGGTCGGTCCGCGCCGGCAGAGTCGCGGCGGGGCCGGTGCGCGACCCCACGGGCGGGCGCAGCAGTGCGAGCGCGGGGCCGCAGGCCGCGGCGAGTGTGGTCGGCAGCCGGAGGTCGGCCGGGACGGCGCAGGCCCGTTGGCCACCGAGGGCGATCACGACGGTCCGGCCGTCGTGGGCCGGCGGCGGATCGGGGCCGTCCGGCAGCGTGACGACGGTGCACGGGGCCTGTGCGGCCGCGAGCGCGTGGACGCGGGAGAGGTGGTCGGTGGGCGCAGCCTCGTCGGCCACCAGGAGGAAGCGGTCGGCCCGGAACTCGGCGATGCGGTCGGCGAGTTCCGTCCAGGACGGTTCACCGCAGCGCACCCGCAGCGCGAAGTTCGCGGGTCCGGCCTGTATCCGGCGGTCGAACGCGGCGCAGCCCATCGCGGTCCTCCTCCCGTTCGGTCTTCGAGCACGACCATGTCCCGCCCGACGCCCCGGGCGCCTGAGCCCTCGTTCCCGTCCCGGTCGGTCCCGGCCCGGGCTGGGACCGACCGGGAACAGATGTCAGCGAACAGATAACAGATGATGAAAGTTGTCATCTGTTATCTGTTCGCTGACATCTGTTTGCTGTTGTCTGTCTTCTGTTCGCGCCCGGGCCGTCAGCCGTCAGCGTCCGCACCCCCGCGCCCACGCCCGCGCCCGGTCACCCCACCTCCGGCCGGCGAGCCGGCAGCCGGCGGCTCACGTCCGCCGGCAGCACGGTGACGCAGAGCAGCTCCGCGCCGAACGGCCCGCCGTGCAGGTGGACGTCCTGTCCTCGCGGGGCGAGCAGCAGGGCGCCTCGGCCGAGCGGCCGCTGCGGCTGCTCGGGGCAGTCGATCACCGCGACCGTCCCCCTCAGCACGTACCAGGCGGCCTCGGTCCCGTCGCGTCCGGCGAGGTCGTAGCAGGCGCCCGGGCCGAGCCGGATGTGCTCGACCGCCTCGCACTCGCTGTGCAGCATGCCCCGGCGGGCCAGGCAGCGGGTGCGGATGCGCTGGTTGCCCGGCCCGAGCAGGACCTGGGGCCCGGCGGCACTGGCGACGATCACCGCGGACCACCCCCCGCCGCCACGACCTCCGACGTCTCCGACGCGCCCGAGGCCGACACGTCCGAGGCCGACGCCCCCGCAGTCGCCACCTCCAGTTCCGCGTGCACGTACTCCAGCCCCGCCGGGCCGGCCGCCAGCTTCGCCGTGGTGCCGAGCGGCAGGGTGAGCGCCGTCCCCGGCCGCAGCGGCAGCCGCACGGCGCCGGTCGCGGCCCGGCCGCCGCCGGCCGTGACGAAGAGCGTGTGCTCGACGCCGTCGGCGGCGTGGCCGGCCCGCTCGCCCGGGGCCAGCCGGGCGAGGCGCAGCAGACGCAGCGGGCCGCCGATGACGGCGGACGGGTCCACCGGGCCGGTCCGCCGCAGTTCGCGGATCACGGTGCTGCCGACCGGGGCGGGGTCGTCCGCCGCCGGCAGCTCGATCACCAGCCACTCCAGCGCGCCGGCCCCGAGGTTGCGCAGGCCGTGCCTGGTCCCGACCGCCGTCAGCACCGCGTCGCCGGCGCCGACGGGGTACGGGCGGCCGTCGAGCGTGATCTCGCCGTGCCCGGCGAGCAGGACGTAGACCTCCCGCGTGCGGGTGTGCAGGTGTTCCCCACTGACCCCGCCGGCCGGGACGCGTGCCCATTCGACGGCCTCCCAGGCGCCGGTGAGCCCGGCGCGGCGGGCCAGGCAGACCCACTGGGTGACCCCGGCCGCGCCGTGCACACCGTGGACGTCCGCCGGTGCGCCGGTGTCCGCCACCACGACCGCGCTACGCACGGACCTCACTCCCCTCCAGGCCCTCGCGTCCCTCGCGACCCCCGCGCCCCTCACGACCGTCACGCCGGCGGCTCCCGTCCCGCCCGTCGTCCGCCGAACGCCCGTCGCCCGCCGAACGCCCGCGCGGCGCCGGCACCGAGGCCGACCACTGGCGCAACACCCTGGCCCCATAGGCGAGCTCACGGTCCGTCAGATCGTCGACGAACACCCCCGCGCCGATCCCCGACGGCAGTGGCAGCCGCTGCCGGCCGTCGCGGTGCCGGACCGTGTCGGCGAGCGCCTCGCCGAGCGTGACCGGTTCGATCAGCGGGTGCCAGACGGGCAGTTCGAGCCGGCCCATCAGCCGGAGGATCCGCTCGGCCTGGTCCGCGTCGAGCAGTCCGCGCCGCTCGGCGACCACCGTGGTGAGCGCCATGTCGACGCAGACCGCCTCGCCGTGCAGCAGTTCGGGCAGCGCGCGCATCTCGACCGTCGGGCTGAACGAGTGGCCGTAGTCCATCAGCCGCTCCAGGCGGTGCTCCCAGAGGTTGGGCTGCAGCTCCTGGAGCATTCCGCCGACGGCCCTGGTGAGCACCTCTGCGCCGTCGTGCGGGCCCTGGAACCGTTCGTCCAGCAGGTCGCGGCCGTGCACGTCGAGGAGTTCGAACAGCTTCCGGTCCTTGATCAGCGCCACCTTGAGGATCTCCGCGAGCCCGTTCCCGAGGTGCCGGCGGTCCAGGGTGGCGAGGAAGGCCGGGTCGAGCAGGGTGTCGACGGCCGGGTGGTAGGTGCCGAGCCGGTTCTTGTGCCGGCCGTGGTTGACGCCGGTCTTGGCGCCGACGCCCGCGTCGACCAGGCCGATCAGGGTGGTCGGCACCCGGACGAACGGCGTCGAGCGCCGGTAGAGGCCGCAGGCGAGGCCGACGACGTCGGTCAGCACGCCGCCGCCGATCGCGATCACGGGTTCGCCGCGCCGGGAGATGCCGAAGGAGTCCATCCGGTCGGCGACCCGGAACACCGAGTCCATGGTCTTCACCTGCTCGTGCGCGGGCAGGACCAGCAGCTCGAACTCGACGCCCTGGGCGATCAGGTAGCGGCGGATCCGGGCGCCGTACAGCTCGTGGACGCGGGCCTCGACGACGACCAGCCGCCGCCCGGGCGGCCCACCGGCCCGGGCCAGGGCGGGATCGTCCGGATCCAGCACCCCGGGGGCGAAGCGGACCTGGTAGCGGACGGGCAGTGCGGTGGCGACCGTCCAGCCGGTGACCGGATCGCCGGTGGTGTGGAGGCCGTGGCCACTGCCGCCGCCCCCGCCGTACGCGGCGGCGGTGGGGCCGGCGGGGACGGCGGGGTCGACGTGCGGGTGGTGCGGGCTGGGGATGGTCACGCGGGGCTCCTTCTGCTCGGACGCCGGGGCGGACCGGACCGGAGTCCGGTGTCGCCGGGCGATGTGACCACCACGTTCCGGCGCCCGCTGTCCCGGACGCACGGGCGGCCGGGCCCATCCGCGTCCCGGCCCCACCACGGGACGCGCCCACGAAGGCCCCGCCCCATCCGACCCGCACGGCCGACGCCCGGGCCACCACCGAGCCCGCCGCGTTGCCACCGCCGGGCCACCGCACGGCCAGCACCCGGGCCAACGCCCCGCCGGCGCCCGGCCAGCACCCGGGCCGACGCCCAGCCGACGCCCAGCCGACGCCCGGCCGACGTACGGTGGAACTCGGAGGCAGCGCCATGCACGTCACCGCCACCCACTTCCGCAACCGCACCGACGCGGGCCGCCGACTGGCCGCCCGCCTGGGCCACCTGCGCGGCCCCGGCACCGTCGTGGTCGCCCTGCCGCGCGGCGGCGTCCCGGTGGCCGCCGAGGTGGCCGCCGCGCTCGGCGCCCCGCTCGACATCTGTGTGATCCGCAAGCTCGGCGTGCCCTACCAGCCCGAGCTGGGCATGGGCGCGATCGGCGAGGACGGCGTCCGGGTGCTGAACGACCAGGTGATGCGGATCGCCGGCGTCACCGACGAGCAGCTCGCCCAGGTGGAGCGGCAGGAGCGCGCCGAGCTGGAGCGCCGCGCCCGCCGCTACCGGGGCGACCGTCCGCCCGCCGACCTGCGCGGCCGCGACGTGGTCGTGGTCGACGACGGCATCGCGACCGGCTCCACCGCCCGGGCGGCCTGCCTGATCGTCCGGGCCAGGGGCGCGGCCCGGGTGGTCCTGGCCGTCCCGGTGGCGCCCCGGGACTGGACCGAGCGGCTGGCCGGGGTCGCCGACGAGCTGGTCTGCGTGGGTACGCCGTCGCCGTTCTTCGCGATCGGCGAGTTCTACGGCGACTTCTCGCAGACCGGCGACGACGAGGTGCTGCGGCTGCTCGCCGAGGCCCACGGCGAGCGGACCCGTGCGACCGCCGAGGTGGACCGCGAACTGACCGTCCCGGCCGCCGGCGTCCGGCTGGCGGGCCGGCTGACCGTCCCGGCGGGGGCGGTGGGCGTGGTGGTGTTCGCGCACGGCAGCGGCAGCAGCCGGCACAGCCCGCGCAACCGTTACGTGGCCGGGTACCTCAACCGGGCGGGCCTGGCGACGCTGCTCTTCGACCTGCTCACCGAGGCCGAGGAGCCGGACCGGCGCAAGGTCTTCGACGTCGACCTGCTCGGCTCCCGGCTCACCGCCGTCGCCCAGCACCTTCCGGGGCACCCGGACGTCCGGGACCTCCCGCTCGGGCTGTTCGGCGCCAGCACCGGGGCCGCCGCCGCGCTCTGGACGGCCGCCCGGCTGGGCGAGGCGGTGCGCGCCGTGGTGTCCCGGGGCGGCCGGCCGGATCTGACCGGTCCGGGGCGGCTGGCGGAGGTCACCGCGCCGACGCTGCTGGTGGTCGGCGCCCGGGACGACATCGTGATCGACCTGAACCGGCAGGCGCGGGCCGCGCTGCGCTGCGAGAGTGAACTGGCGGTGGTGCCGCACGCGGGCCACCTGTTCGAGGAGCCGGGCACGCTGGACCGGGTCTCCGAGCTGGCCCGCGACTGGTTCCTGCGGTACCTCCCGGGCCCGGGCCCCGGCACCCGCCCCGGCACCGCGGGCGAGCCGACGTGACCCGAACGGACGACCCGACGACACCCGACGAGCCGACCCCACCCCATCCGACGGCCCGACCCGACCCGATGACCGACCCGACGGCCCGACCCACCCCGATGACCGACCCGACCACATCCGACGACCCGAGCCGGCCCGACCCGACCGACGACCGCCCCGCGGGCCCATCCCCGGGCTGACCTGCGAAGCCACCCTCCCCGCAGCACAATTTGTGCAGCCGAACCCGGGATTTCCTGATCAGCTTGTACACATTGAACAGTGAATTCCCGACCTGTTGCCCAACCACCCCGACAGGAGCAAGCTCTCCGCTCAGCCGCACCGCCCACCCTACGCGGCGCGGCCGCCTCAAGCGGATGCCTCAGAGCCGAGGCCCAAAGTGGAGGAACGACCGATGACCCCGCAGTCCCACGCCCTTGAGCTGACCCCCGAGGAGCGCGAGGCCGGCCTCGACGCCGACCAGCTGCGCCGCCTGGTCGGCCTCGTCGAGCACGACCCGGCCACCGACCCGTTCCCCGTGACCGCCCAGGACGCGGTCGTCTTCGTGGTCGGCAACGCCACCCAGACGGCGCAGTTCTACCAGGCCGTGTTCGGCATGGAGCTGGTCGCCTACTCGGGCCCGGAGACCGGCCGCCGCGACCGCAAGGCCTTCGTCCTCCGCTCCGGCTCCTGCCGCTTCGTGATCAAGGGCGGCGTGCTGCCGGACAGCCCGCTGCTGGACCACCACCGCCGCCACGGCGACGGCGTCGTCGACCTGGCCCTGGAGGTCCCGGACGTCGACAAGTGCATCGAGCACGCCCGCGCGACCGGCGCGACCGTCCTGGAGGAGCCGAACGACGTCTCGGACGAGAACGGCACCGTGCGCCGCGCGGCGATCGCCACCTACGGCGAGACCCGGCACACCCTGATCGACCGTTCCCGCTACCACGGCCCCTACCTGCCGGGCTACATCGCGGCCGAGAGCAAGGTCAAGCACCCGGAGGGCTCGCCGAAGCGCCTGTTCCAGGCCCTCGACCACGCCGTCGGCAACGTCGAGCTCGGCAAGATGGACGAGTGGGTCTCGTTCTACAACCGGGTCATGGGCTTCGTGAACATGGCCGAGTTCGTCGGCGACGACATCGCCACCGACTACTCGGCGCTGATGTCCAAGGTCGTCGCCAGCGGCAACCACCGGGTGAAGTTCCCGCTCAACGAGCCGGCCATCGCCAAGAAGAAGTCGCAGATCGACGAGTACCTGGAGTTCTACACCGGCCCGGGCTGCCAGCACATGGCGCTGGCCACCAACGACATCCTCACCACCGTGGACGTGCTGCGTTCGCGCGGCGTGGAGTTCCTCAACACCCCGGACTCGTACTACGACGACCCGGAGCTGCGCGCGCGGATCGGCAAGGTCCGGGTCGAGATCGACGAGCTGAAGAAGCGCGGCATCCTGGTCGACCGCGACGAGGACGGCTACCTGCTGCAGATCTTCACCAAGCCGATCGGCGACCGCCCGACCGTGTTCTACGAGTTCATCGAGCGGCACGGTTCGCTGGGCTTCGGCAAGGGCAACTTCAAGGCGCTGTTCGAGGCGATCGAGCGCGAGCAGGACGCCCGCGGCAACCTGTGAGCGTCGGGGAGCTGTGAGCACGGTCGGCTGAACACGGTCGGCTGACGGTCGAGGAGGAGCAGGGAGATGGCGTACTACCGGCAGCTGGGCAGCATCCCGCCCAAGCGGCACACGCAGCACCGCACGCCCGAAGGCGGGCTGTACTACGAGGAGTTGATGGGTGAGGAGGGGTTCTCCTCGGACTCCTCGCTGCTCTACCACCGGGGCATCCCCTCGGCCGTCGTGGACGCGGTGCCGTGGGAGCTGCCGGACCAGTCGACGGTGCCCAACCATCCCCTGCTCCCCCGCCACCTCAAGCTGCACGAGCTGTTCGCGGGCCAGGAGTGGAAGTCCGCGGACGTCGTGACCAGCCGCCGCCTCGTCCTCGGCAACGGCGACGTGCGGATCTCGTACGTCGCCGCCGGGGCCCCGAGCGAGCTCTACCGCAACGGACTCGGCGACGAGTGCGTGTACGTGGAGTCCGGCGCGGGCACGGTGGAGACGGTCTTCGGCTCGATCGAGGTCGGCCAGGGCGACTACGTGATCATCCCGCGTGCCACCACGCACCGCTGGGTGCCGTCCGGTGACGAGCCGCTGCGCGCGTACTGCATCGAGGCGAACAGCCACATCACCCCGGTCAAGCGCTTCCTCTCCAAGTACGGGCAGCTGCTGGAGCACGCGCCGTACTGCGAGCGGGACCTGCGCGGCCCGGTCGGCCCGCTGCTGGTGGACGACGAGGGCGACGTCGACGTGCTGGTCAAGCACCGTGGCCCGAACGGGATTTCGGGCACCCGGTACACCGTGCCGCACCACCCGTTCGACGTGGTCGGCTGGGACGGCTGCCTCTACCCGTACGCGTTCAACGTCCGGGACTACGAGCCGATCACCGGCCGGATCCACCAGCCGCCGCCCGCGCACCAGGTGTTCGAGGGCAACGGGTTCGTGATCTGCAACTTCGTGCCCCGCAAGGTGGACTACCACCCGCTGTCGATCCCCGTCCCGTACTACCACTCCAACGTGGACAGCGACGAGGTCATGTTCTACTGCGGCGGCGACTACGCGGCCCGCAAGGGCTCGGGGATCGGCCAGGGTTCGATCTCCCTGCACCCGGGCGGCCACACCCACGGCCCGCAGCCGGGCGCGTACGAGCGCAGCATCGGCGTGGAGTTCTTCGACGAGCTCGCCGTCATGGTGGACACCTTCCGTCCGCTGGAGCTGGGCGAGGGCGGCCGGGCCAGCGAGGACTCCAACTACGCCTGGACCTGGGCGGGTCGGGGGCCGCAGCGGTGACCTCCGCACGCTCCTCCGGCGCGGGGATCCCCGCGCTCTTCCAAGGCCTCTTCGACGACGCTGCCGTGTTCCCGCCGGGGAACCTGCCGGTCGCCGAGGCGGTACCGGCACACCGCGCGCACCGCTCCGCGTGGTACGCCGCCGCGGTCGGCCCGTTCCTCTGCGGAGCGGGCCGGCTGGGCGAACTGTCCGGCGTCGCCGACGCCGGCCTCCGGGTCGGGCTCGTCCTGCCGGGGGGCAGTGCCGAGCTCGGCCCGGCACTCGCCGCCGCCGCGCCGTTCGAGGTGGCCGGCGTCGAACTCGCCACCCGGGACGCGAGCGAGGCGGTGGCCGCGCTCGACCTG
Source organism: Kitasatospora sp. NPDC127111 (assembly GCF_042677465.1). Lineage (NCBI taxonomy): Bacteria > Bacillati > Actinomycetota > Actinomycetes > Kitasatosporales > Streptomycetaceae > Kitasatospora > Kitasatospora sp. NPDC127111. The sequence goes on along the minus strand of NZ_JBHXTG010000003.1, from coordinate 66,624 downwards.
CTGCTGCCGCCGCACGTCCCGGCCGCCGTCGAGCTGCCGCGCGAACTGCTGCGCGGCGACGCCCTGGACGAGGTGCTGGACGTGCTGGTCGACAGCCCGTACCGGGCCAAGTTCCGCACCGGCGGGGTGGTGGCCGGCGCCTTCCCGGACGAGGAGGAGCTGGCCGGCTTCCTCACCGGCTGCGCGCAGCGCGGGCTGCCGTACAAGTGCACCGCCGGCCTGCACCACGCCGTCCGGCACACCGACCCGGTCACCGGCTTCGAGCACCACGGCTTCCTGAACGTGCTGCTGGCCGCCCAGGAGACCGACCGCGCGGCCGCCGCCGAGGTGCTGGCGGAGCGCTCGGGCGAGGTCCTGGCCAAGGCGGTCCGCGAGCTGACCGGGCATCAGGTTACGGTGATCCGGAACTCGTTCACCGCGTTCGGCACCTGCAGCATCGCCGAACCCCTGGACGACCTGGCCGCCCTCGGCCTGCTGTCGCCCGACCAGCTCTCCCAGGAGGACCGTTGACCACCCCCCGCAGCTGGCTCGCCAGCGCCCAGGACTCGCCGTTCGGCGTGCACAACCTGCCGTACGGCGTCTTCACCGCGGCGGACCGGCCGGGCCGGCGCCGGATCGGCGTCCGGATCGAGGAGTTCGTCCTCGACGCCGGAGCCGCCGCCCGCGCCGCCGGGGAGCCGTCCGTCCTGCTGGACGCCGACACGCTCAACCCGCTGCTGGCCGCGGGCCGTCCGGTCTGGACCGAGGTCCGCGCCGCGCTGACCCGCTGGCTCACCGACGAGTCCTTCCGGGACGCGCTCTCGCCGCTGCTGCTGCCGGTGGCCGAGGTCGAGCTGCACCTGCCGTTCGAGGTCGCCGACTACGTCGACTTCTACGCCTCCGAGCACCACGCCACCAACCTCGGCCGGATCTTCCGCCCCGGCTCGGACCCGCTCACCCCCAACTGGAAGCACCTGCCGATCGGTTACCACGGCCGGGCCGGCACGGTGGTGGTCTCCGGCACCCCGGTGGTCCGCCCGCACGGGCAGCGCAAGGCGCCGGCCGACGCGGTGCCGTCCTTCGGCCCGACCCGCCGCCTGGACATCGAGGCGGAGGTCGGCTTCGTCGTCGGCACCCCGTCGAGCCTCGGCACCCCGGTCACCCTGGGCGCCTTCCGCGAGCACGTGTTCGGCGTCTGCCTGGTCAACGACTGGTCCGCGCGCGACATCCAGGCCTGGGAGTACGTGCCGCTCGGCCCGTTCCTCGGCAAGTCCTTCGCCACCTCGGTGTCGCCGTGGATCGTGCCGCTGGACGCCCTCGAGCACGCGCGGGTCAGCCCGCCGGCCCGCGACGTCGAGCCGCTCCCCTACCTGGACGACCGGAACGGCGAGCCCTGGGGCCTGGACCTCGCGATGGAGATCCGCCTGAACGGCCACCCGGTCTCCCGGCCTCCGTTCGCCACGATGTACTGGACGGCTGCGCAGCAGCTCACCCACATGACGGCCAACGGCGCGTCGCTGCGCACCGGGGACTTCTTCGCCTCGGGCACCGTCAGCGGCCCGGAGGCGGACACCCGGGGCGCGCTGATCGAGCTCACCTGGAACGGCGAGGAGCCGCTCAAGCTGCCCGACGGCAGCGCGCGCACCTTCCTGGAGGACGGCGACGAGGTCACCATCAGTGCCACCGCCCCGGGGCTCGACGGCACGGTGGTCGGCTTCGGCGAGGTGACCGGCCGGGTCGTGCCGGAGGCCTGACCGGAACGCCGTCTGTTCAGACCAAAGGCCCGTCCGGGGCGTGGGCCCGTCCCGGATGTAGGCCCGTTCGGCGTGTGGTGCCGGCCGCCCTGGTGGTGGCCGGCACCACGTGCTTGCCGGGGTGTCAGCGGTTTGCCGGCGGGTGCCGGCAGGCGTCAGCGGGTGTCAGCCGGCCGGGCAGGAGGCGGCGGGCTCCATGCTCACCAGCGAGCCCTGCGGGACCGCGGTCGTCGCCGCCCCGCCGTCCTCGCCGCGCACGACGATCCGCTGCGGGTCGGCGGAGAGCAGTTCGCCGCACACCTCGCCGGTCACCGTCCGCAGCCGCACCAGGTGCTTCGCCGCGGGCTCGGTGGTGCTCCACGCCAGCGCGAGCGTGCCCACGACCAGCAGCAGCCCGAGGCCGCAGCAGACGGCGGCCCTGGCCAGGGCACGGGTCACCCTGGCGACCTCGGCCTCGGTCCACCGGCGGAGCGCCTGCCCTCCGAGGACGATCTCCGGTCCGGGTACCCCGTGGGCCGCCCGGACCGCCAGCAGCGATCCGGTCAGCAGCAGCAGGAACGCAGCGACCAGCAGCCCCGTCGCCGTGCTGCGCGCCCAGGCCGGCAGGTCGTCCAGGTTGTCACGCCCCTTGAGCAGGCCGAGGACGGCCAGCAGGGCGGTCAGGCCGGCCAGCCCGTTGCGCCAGCCCTCGGCCTGCCGCCGCAGTTCCGGCAGCCGGGTGAACTCCAGGTCCCGGGCGAGCTCGGCCCACTTGCGGTCGGCGCGCGCGCTCACGGCTTGATCCGCCAGCTCGCGCCGCAGCCGACGAACACGGCGTCCGGCGGCAGCTGCGGGTGCGCGTGCCCGCACTCGCAGAAGTGCACCTCGCCGGTCAGCGGGTCCTCGTCGGCGGCCGCGGCGCCACGCCCGGTCAGCACGTCGAACAGGCCCTTGGTGCCGGTGCCCGGAAGGCCGACGGGGAACCGGGTGACGGTGCGTCCGTGGCAGCGCGGACAGGTGCCCTCCACCACGACCGCGCGGCCGTCCGGGGACGGCTGCTGCGTGAAGCCGTCGGCCGGGGTCTCGCCGAGGTCCTCCTCGGCGTAAACCAGCGCGTGCTCGTGCGCCGGCGCCGGGGATGGCGGGGGCGTCGGGGGCGTCGGGGGCGTCGGGGGCGTCGGGGCTGAGGTCACTGCTTCTCCTCCGTGTCGGTCACGTCCTCGGCATCCGCCACGGACGGCAGCTCCAGCCCGAACAGGTCCGCGTACAGGGCGAGTCGGGCGCGCACCCAGCCGGCCGACGCACCGACCCCAGCGGCGGCGAACGCCAGCCGCTCGGGCGTGACCTGCCGGCCGATCGCGGGCAGCCGGCCGTCCAGCCCCTCGGAGAGGACCGCCAGGTCCTGCCAGAGCGGCAGCACGTCCGGGACGCGGTCACCGTCGATCCGCGGCGGCACGGCCTCCAGGGGCAGGTACGGCGCGATGCGGTGCCAGGTCCGGGAGAGCGGCTCGCCGAGCCGCCCGGCGATGCTCACCAGGTCCAGCGGGACCAGCGGCCCACCGGGCTCGGACACCCGGTACTCCTCACCGACCGCCAGGAGATCGCGGGCGGTCGGCACCTCGTCGGGCAACCCGGCCAGGGCGTCCGGCGTGAGCTCGGGCACCGGTGCCCCGATCCCGCGCAGCGGCGCCAGCTCCTCGTAGGCGGCGCGGGCGCCGACGTGCCGGGCGTGGGCGTAGGCGGTCAACCGGGCCGCCGTCAGCGGCGCCCACTGCGGGCTTTCGATCCACTCGTCGTACTCCTCACCCGGGTCGACGAGCGCCGTGACCTGTGCCCTGGTCGGACGGAAGTCCTTCAGGGCCGTCGGCAGCGGCGGCGGGGCGAGTTCCGCCGGCAGGCCGAGTCGTCGGACCTCCTTGCGCGCCGCGCCCCAGAGGTACGACAGGCCGGACTGCAGCGCGCTGCTGCCGGTGAACAGCACCGCCGAGGACGGCGGCACCGGGTAGTCCGCACCGAAGAAGGAGGGATCGTTGCCGGAGAACGCGTAGCGGCTCGGCACCGGCAGGTCGTCCCAGGCCGTCAGGAGCTCCCGGGCATCGGGGAGGTTCACCCCCGCATCGCGCAGCTCGTCCGCGGCGAAAGCCGCCTCGTCCCACGACGTCTGACTCGGAAGGGCGAAGGCGAGGTCGCGGAGTGAGACTCCGCCCTCCAGCCGGACGCCGGCCCGGTGAAGCGCCAGGGCGAGCTCCGCGGTGCCGGGCTCGGGCAGGTAGTCGTGTCCGGGGCTGCCGTCGGTGTACCTCCGCCGGTGGGAGAGGCCGAGGTCGCCGGCGATGTGCGCCAGGACACTGTCCGCCTCGATCAGCGGGATCTCCCACTCGGCGGCGAGGGCGATGGTGGCCGCCCAGGGCAGCTCCTGGCGGCCGTCGTCCGCCCGCACCCGGTGGTCCTTCAGAATGCCGCGCAGGTCGGACGGCAGGGCCCGCCACCGCTCGACCACCTCCGGAACCGGGGTGTGCCAGCCCAGCCAGGCGAACCGGGCCAGCCGCCGCTGGGCCTCGACCGGGGTGACGCCGAGCGTGTCGCAGACCTCCGCGACGTCCCATTCGCCCGCCACCGGACGCCAGTTGCGGCCGTCCTCGTGGAGATACAGCAGCGCCAGCTCGCTCTCGGTGCAGACGTGCTCCCCGTGGTGCTCGGGTGCCTCTCCGAGGGGTTTGCGCAGGAAGGGGGCGTAGCGACCGCAGCGTTCCGCCAGTTCACCGAGCGGGCTTCCCCGGTCGGCGGACGCCCGGACGAGACCGCGGAGGTCCTGGGGGGCATGGCGGTAGTCATTGCGTCCCTGAGTGCGGAACTCCGGGACTCGCGGGGAAAGACCGGTCAGGATGGACCAGTCGAGGTAGTCGGGGACCCACTCGAAGTCGCCCGCACGGACGGCCGGCCCTGCCAGCGAGGGGTGGACGATCCGCAGGCCGCGGAGCGCGCGGAGGACTTCGGCGACGGTGCGGTCCTGATCGTGGGCCACCCGCACCACCGAGCGCCAGTCCTCGTCCACGCTTTCCGCGACGGCGGCGGCGGCGCAGCCCGGCTCCGGAACCGGGTAGCCCTCGATGGACACCGGCGCGGCATCACGCTTGCCCGGGTAACTCCCCGGATCCGTGCCCAGGACCCTGGCCCGCCAGGTCCGCACGTGGTGTGGGAGGTCATGGGAGCGGATGCCCTGGGTGGTGAACCAGCCGACCGCGTCGAGGGGGAAGGTCACGCCGTGCGCGCTCTTGACCCGGATGCCGCGGCCGCGCAGTTCCTCCCAGACCGCCCGCGCCGCGCGGAGGTTCGCGGCCTCCAGTTCGTGGAGCCAGTCGAGGTCCAGGGCCGGCCAGTCGGCCAGGGCGGCCGCTCCCAGCCGCCACTGCCGGGCCTCCCAGGCGAGGTCGTACGCCTCGATCTTCTGCCGGTTGACGCTCAGCCGGGCGGCGTTCGGGCCGGTGAGGTTGAGCACGTAGCCGAACGGGCGCTTGTCGGCGGCGATTCCGTCGCAGAGGACGGCGCCCTTGCCGCGGACCCACCACAAGGTCCCCGGTACCGCCTCGACCGCCGTCGCGGCCTCGATCCGGCCGCCGGACCGGAGGACCCGTGGTTCCCAGACGTGGGCGGCTCCGGCGGCGTCCGTCACCTCCAGTCGGAACTCGCTCACGTGGACCAGCGACCTCAGCAGACCCAGGCAGGTGTCGCCGCGCAGCAGTTCGGGGCGCTTGAGGTAGAGCCGCACGGCGGTGCCGCCGCCGGGGAGGGCCTCTCCGGCGGCGTCGTCCACCTCCTGGATGCGGAAGAGGCTGCCGCTGCCGGGGATCTCGACCCGGAGTGCTTTCGGCCCCGGGCGGCCGTCGGGTCCGACCGGGCGGGTGACCACCGTCATCTCGTCCGCGAGCATGAAGTAGCTGAAGACGCCGATGCCGAACCTGCTGTTGGGGTAGAGCCGCAGCGAGCGGTCGTGGCGCAGCCAGGCCGCCTGTTCGCGCCGGAACTCGCGGGACTGCTCGAAGCGGCTGCCGGCCCGGGTGAAGGTGCTCTTCAGCTGGTCGACCGTCATGCCGACGCCGTTGTCCCGGCACTCGACCCAGCGGCCGCGGGCGTCCTCCCCGGTCGTGAACCGGATGGTGCCGTCCCACCCGCCGGTGCTGAGCCCGCGACCTTGCAGGTACGTCTCGCGCATCTGCCGGTAGCGGCAGGCGTCCATCGCGTTCTGGTAGAGCTCGCGCAGCGCCAGCTCGGGCTTGCCCTCGTAGAGGTCCTCGCCCATCAGCAGCCTGCGGACCTCGGTCTGGGCCAGTGAGAACCTCAGCAGCGGCACGTCGTAGGCCCGTCGGCCGCCGTTCTCGCCCGGCCGCAGGCCGCGGTCGGTGATGCGCGGCGGCAGGCCCTCCAGCAGGGCGGCTTCCGGTCCCGGCCACTGCCGGGCGAGTTCGCGGAGCGCGCAGGAGGTCTCGTCCGCGTCCTCGACGAGCGTGCCCAGGGCGGCGTGGATCGCGGGGTGCGGGCAGATCGCGTCCAGGTGCAGGGTGCCGGCCGCGGGACCGCCGTCCTCGGACTGCCAGACGACGTCCGACCGGAAGAGCGCGGTCACCCGGCCGGGGTGGACCGGGTCGGAGACGGCGAGGTGTTCCAGGACGACGTCGGGGAGGGCGCGCGCGTCCAGTGCCAGCAGCGCGGCGACGCGGAGCAGGGCGGCGAGCGGGCGGACCCGGAGCCGGTGGGCCTCGCCGCGCACCGCGTAGCGGTCGGTGGACGGCCGGCCGCGGCCGTCCACCGGCACACCGAGCGCGGGGCCCGCGGCGACCGCGCGGAGGGCGGCGGCGAGTTCGTCGGCGCGGCCGGACGCCCCCGGGCTGCCGGCGCCCAGTAGGGCGGCGGCGAAGGAGTCGGCCGGGGCCGCGGGCACCGGGTGCTCGTCGATCTCGAACCGCTCGGCGATCCAGCGGTGGACCAGCCAGAGCAGCGCGGCTTCGTGACCGTCGGAGGGACCGTCCCACCACGCGTAGTGGCGCAGCTTGTCGGCGGCCTGGGGGAAGCGGTCGAGCAGCTGCTCGTAGTGCCGTCGGTGGTCCCCGCCGTCCGGCCGGTGGTGGGTGAGCCGCGGGTGGATCTCGCGCGCCTGGCTGAGCCGTTCCGCCCGGGCCGCCTCGTGCAGGAGGACGCCGGCGATCAGCGCGGTGACCTCCAGTGCGGAGAGCTCGGTCTCCTTCGGGAGCAGCCGGGGCAGGCGGTCGCGCAGCAGCCGCACCGGGAAGTCGTCGTCGGCCCAGGGGTCGGGCATCCGCCGTTGGGCGTGGTCCACCTGGCGGCCGACCGTCTCGACGAGCGTGACCAGGCACTCCTGGAAGGCCGGGACGCTCCCGGCTCCGGCCGGCGGGACGTGCGCCCACAGGGCGGGCTCCGCCACGGCCTCGCGCCAGGACTCCAGCAGCCGGCGGCCGCTGGTCACCACGGTGTCCCGGGTCCGCGCCTCCAGGTCCGTCCCGTAGTGGATCCGGACGCTCTGCCGGCGCCTGCTGCGGTGTTCGGTGAGGCGTGCCGCGGTCCGCAGCACCTCGTCGACCGTGGACGCCTCGGTCAGCGGGCCGAACGCCTCCGCGAGGGCTCCGGTGAAGTGGCTGCCGTGCTCCGTGTAGGTGCTGCGTCCGCCCGGCTCGCACCCGGTCGCCACCACGAAGCCGCCGCCGGGCGGCCCGTGGACGATCCGGGTGCCGAACTCCCAGGCGCCGTCGGCCTCGGGCGCGCGGCAGGCGTCGATCAGCCACAGGACGGTACCCGCCCGGCAGGCGGCCAGGTACCGGCTGATGTCGGCGTCGAGGAGCGACTCCGTGATGTACGGCTGGTCCCAGCCGGCGGGGTCGTCGAGCGGCGCCCGGCCGTCGGCGGGCACCAGGTAGTCGGAGTCGCCGATCCGGACGCCGTGCCCGGTGTAGTGGAGCAGCAGCGTGCTGCCGGGCGGTGCGGTGCGCGAGATGGCGGTGAGCCGGTCGGTGATCGCGTTGCGGGTGGGGTCGCGCAGCGTTTCGACGGTGTAGCCGGCGGCGAGCAGGGCCGCCTCCAGGCCGCCGAGGTCCGCCGTGACCGGCTCGCTCAGCGACGGGAGGCAGTGCGCGGCCGCGGGGGCGTCGCCGACCCCGATCAGCAGCGCCGTGCGCGCCGTCCCGTCCCCACGCCCGTCGTCCATCCCGCCCCCTCGCTCCCCACCCATGCGAAGCTCCCATGATGGCAGCACCTGACCGGCTCCCTTGCGGTGGCGGTGGTCGGCGCCGGAAGATCGTCCGGAAGCGGCACCGGGGATCCGGTGCCATCGCGGACACGGACGGACGGGAGCGGGCCCGATGAGCGCAGAGGTACGGGTAGGCACGGACGGCCGGGCGGGGCGGATCGTCCTGGACCGCCCGCGGGCGCTCAACTCGCTGACGCACGGGATGATCGACGCCGTGCGCGAGGCGCTGGAGGCGTGGGCGGCGGACGGGTCGGTGGAGCACGTGGTGCTGACCGGCGCCGGCGAGCGCGGGCTCTGCGCGGGGGCGGACATCCGCGCGATGCACGACGACGCCAAGGCGGGCGGAGCCGGCTTCCGGCGGTTCTTCCGCGACGAGTACCGGCTCAACGCGCTGATCGCGGACTACCCGAAGCCCTACGTCGCGCTGATGGACGGCATCACGATGGGCGGCGGGGTCGGCCTCTCCGCCCACGGCTCGGTGCGGATCGTCACGGAGCGGTCGGTGGTGGCGATGCCGGAGACCCGGATCGGGCTGGTGCCCGACGTCGGCGGCAGCCGTCTGCTGGCCCGCGCCCCGGGCGAGTTGGGGACCCACCTCGGGCTGGCCTCGGTGTCGATGAGCGCCGGCGACGCGCTGCTCTGCGGCTTCGCCGACCACTTCGTGCCCTCGGCGGCCGTGCCCGCCCTGCTCGCCGCGCTGGCCGACCGGCCGGTGGACGAGGCCCTCGCCGAGTACGTCGCGCCGGCGCCGGCCGCGCCGCTCGCGGAGCAGCGCGGCTGGATCGACGCCTGCTACGCCGCCGACACCGTGGAGGAGATCGTCGGTCGGCTGCTCGGCTCGGGCGTCCCGGAGGCGAAGCTGGCCGCCGAGGAGCTCGCCGACCGGTCGCCGACGATGTTGAAGGTCACCCTGGCCGCGCTGCGCCGGGCCCGGGCGCACCGCACGCTCGGGGAGAGCCTGGCGCAGGAGTACCGCGTCTCCTGTGCCGCGCTGGGCCACCACGACCTGGTCGAGGGCATCCGCGCGCAGGTGGTGGACAAGGACCGGAACCCGCGCTGGTCGCCGGCCACCCTGGCCGGGGTCGACGAGCGGGCGGTGGCCGGCTTCTTCGAGCCGCCGGCCGACGGCGACCTGCGGTTCGGGTGACGACCGTCTCGCCTGTCGAGACTGGCGCTCGGCCGGTCCGTCCGCGATCGTATCCCCCGTCAGTGTGCCGCCGAGCAGCGAATGGGAGTCAACGGCGATGACCGAGACCTACGAGACGATCCTGGTCGAGCGCAAGGGGCGGGTCGGGCTGATCACGCTCAACCGGCCGGAGGCGCTGAACGCGCTGAACACCCGGCTGATGAACGAGGTCGTCGCGGCCGCCACCGCCTTCGACCGGGACCCGGAGATCGGGTGTCTGGTGATCACCGGGTCGGAGAAGGCCTTCGCGGCCGGTGCGGACATCAAGGAGATGCAGGGCAACCGGTTCCCCGACGTCTACCTGGACGACTGGCTGGGCCCGTGGGACCGCCTGGGCGAGCTGCGCAAGCCGGTCGTGGCGGCGGTGGCGGGCTTCGCGCTGGGCGGCGGCTGCGAGCTGGCCATGCTCTGCGACATCCTGCTCGCGGCGGACACCGCGAAGTTCGGGCAGCCGGAGATCAAGCTCGGCGTCATCCCGGGCATCGGCGGCTCGCAGCGGCTGACCCGGGCGATCGGCAAGGCGAAGGCGATGGAGCTCTGCCTGACCGGCCGGATGATGGGTGCCGAGGAGGCCGAGCGGGCCGGCCTGGTCTCCCGGATCGTCCCTGCCGACCAGCTGCTCGCCGAGGCGCTGGCCACCGCCGAGAAGGTCGCGGAGATGTCGACCCCGGCGGCCATGATGCTGAAGGAGAGCGTCAACCGCGCCTTCGAGACCACCCTCGCCGAGGGCGTCCGCTTCGAACGCCGCCTGTTCCACGCGGCGTTCGCGACGGCGGACCAGAAGGAGGGCATGGCCGCCTTCGCCGAGAAGCGGCCGGCCTCCTTCACGCACCGCTGACGGGCGCGGGGCGGACGAGCAGCGGATGACGGGTGACAGCTGACAGATGATGAAATCTGTCAGCTGTTATCTGTTCGCTGAAAGTTGTCAGCTGTCAGTTGTCAGCCGTCGTCGGCCGTCCGGGTCGGCGTCTCGGTGCCGGAATGCCGGACGCCGGATGGCGGAGGGCGGAGGGCGGAGGGCGGACGCCAGACGCCGGATGGCGGATGACGGACGCCAGGCGCCGGATGGCGGAGGGCGGATGACGGATAGCGGGTGCTGCCGCCTCAATCGTCGGTCACCAGCGCCGTGTTGAGGCGGGCCAGGCCGCCGCGGGTGGCGGCCACCACGATGCGGTCGCCCGGGGCGAGACCGCGGGTGCGGTCGGCGTGGTTCCACTGGTAGGCGTGCGGGCTGCGGGCCAGCCGGACGGCGATCACCCGGACGCCGCCCGGGTCCTCCAGGTCGTGCCGGTTCATGCCGACCAGACCGGTGCCCTCCTCGGCCCGCAGTTCGGCGATCAGCAGCACGTGCCGGAAGACGGACAGGGTCCCCAGCACCTCGCGCCCCATCAGGGCCGCGGCGAAGGCGGGCGCGGCCAGGTAGGAGGTCGAGCGGGACGCCGCGTTGTCCAGGGTGGCGTAGACGTGCCGAGCGAAGTTGTCGTCGAAGAGCCGGACCACGACGCGTACGTCGGGCCGGCCCGCGCGCGCCTCCAGGGCCGCCTCCAGGTTGGTGGCGTCGTCCCCGCTGACCGCGACCACCGCCCGGCTGTGCTTCAGCCGGGCCCGGCGCAGCTGTTCCGCCAGCGGACCGTCGTCGACCACCACCGGTACGCCGAGCGCGCGGACGGCGGAGATGCCGCGGGCCTGCGGGTCGCGCTCCAGGCCGACCACCGGCACGCCCAGGCCGTGCAGTTGGGCGACGACCCGGGTGCCGACGTTGCCCAGCCCGGCGACGATGACGTGGTCCCGGGTGCCGGCGCCGGGGTTGCGCGGCTGGCCGCGCCGGCCGGAGGCGAGCACCTCGACCATGATGGCGGTGGCGACCGGCGCGAAGGTGATGCCGCAGAAGGTGATCACCACTTGGGCGACGCGCTGCCAGGTGCCGCCGGTGCCGGTGCCGGCGGCCGCGTCGGCGGGCTGGTCGGGCTGGGCCGCGCCGGCCAGGTCGAGCAGCGAGACGTAGAGCGACCAGCCGAAGTCCCGGTTGAGGTACCAGAGCAGGCCGAAGGCCATCAGCACCGCGGCGAGCGCGGTGATCAGCACCAGCCGGAGCCGCGCGCTGGTGAAGAAGCGCAGCGTGTCGAGCAGTCGCCAGCGCAGTCGGCGCACCCAGGAGATCCTGACCGGCGGTTCGCTGGGCAGGGCCTGCAGGGCGGCCACCCCGCCGGGCCCCTCCGGCTCGTCCGGCTGTTCCGAGTCCGGTCGCGACTCCGGCGTCCGCCCGGGGTCCGGCTCGGATTCGGCAACGGACGCGGCGCCGGCCCCGGGCGCGGCCTCGGCCTCAGCCCGGGCCCCGCCCCCTGCCTCTGCCCCTGCCCCGGCGCCGGGCGCTCCCTCCGGCGCCCGCCCGGCGGCGGTGCCGCGCCGGACCGGGCCGTCGTCGCCGAACTCGGCGGCGAGCCGGACGAAGGAGGCCGAGTCACCCTCCTGCTCGGGCAGCAGGCGGATCCGGCTGAGGTCCTGCCGGTAGATCTGGTCGGCGACGATGCAGATCCGGCCGGAGTCGATGTCGTCGTCGTGGGCGATGTGTAAGAAGCGGTCGCCGACCTGGACGGAGTTGGGGCGGGAGAGCGCGGCGGCGGCGAAGGCGGGTGCGGCGGTGGCGGAGCCGGAGAGCGCGGCGGCGTTCTTCAGCAGGCGTTCGATGTTCTCGCCGAGCCGCTGGTTGAACATCCGCAGCACGATGCGGATGTCGGTGTTGTGCTCCTGGGCGCTGAGCGCGGTGTGGATGTTCTCCTGGTCGCTGCCGTCGACCAGGGCGATCCCGCGCGCCGTCTCGACCCGGACCGCCCGCAGCGCCTCCTCCGTGATGCTGCTGCACTCGACCACGGCGGCGACCCCGGGCAGCTGCTCGATCTGCGGCGCGTGGTCGCGCGTGCGGTCCGGGACGAGCACCACCACCGGGACTTCGTAGTGTTCGACGAGCTCGAGGACCAGGCGGTGGGCGAGCGCGTTGCCGCCGCAGACGATGTAGTGCTGGCTGATCGGCTCGACCGGACGGGTCCCCCACCCTGCAGAAGTCATATCGCCGGATGATATCGACGGCACATGGTCCGCAGGTGTCCGTCCGGTGACCGAGGGGAGAGCAGTTCCTCCCCGGGCCGTCTCCCCTGAACGGGTGCTTCCGGCGGGCGGGCCCGGCCCACCGGAACGATCATGAGATGCACGCCCGCCCGCCACCGGCCGCCGTCGGCCGTCAGGAGTACGCCACCATGGTCTCCCCGATCATCGACCCCACCGGTTCCCCCATCCAGGGCCCGCTCGGAAGGCTCGCCAAGGCCGCCTGGCAGGTGCTCCTGGTCGCCGGGCTCGCCTCGCTCGCGCTCGGCATCATCGTCTTCGCCTGGCCCGAGCAGACGCTGCTGGTGGTGGGCGTGCTGTTCGGCCTCTACCTCCTGATCATCGGGATCGTGCAGCTGGTCGCCGCCTTCGGCACCCACGCCACCACCGCGCTGCGGGTGCTGGCCTTCATCAGCGGCACGATCTGCGTCCTGCTCGGCCTGCTCTGTTTCCGCAGCGCGGCGCAGTCGGTGCTGCTGCTGGCGATCTGGATCGGCATCGGCTGGCTGTTCCGCGGCATCACCCAGATCGCCGCGGCGATCTCGGACGACGCCATGCCCGCGCGCGGCTGGCAGGCCTTCGCCGGCGTGGCCAACACGCTGGCGGGCGTGCTGCTGATGGTGTGGCCGGTCGGGTCGATCACCGCGCTGACCATCCTGGCCGGGTGCTGGCTGGTGATCCTCGGCCTGATCGAGATCGTGACGGCCTTCCAGGTCCGCCACCGGGCCAAGCGGATCCCGGCCGGGGTCTGAGCCGGGAACCGCAGAGCCCGGAGCCCGGAGCCCGAAAGCCCGGAACCACGACGCTAGGACCCCGAAGCCCCGGGGCCGGGAACCCGCGGCTGGAAGCCCCCGCCTACGGCACGGGGGCGTAGCCGAGCCGGAAGCCCGCCGCGTCCAGCCGTTCCGGGGTGAGGCGGACGTCCGTCAGCCGCTCGGCGAGCGCGAACGCCGCCTCGGTGTGCAGCCGGGGCCGGGCCTCAACGGCATCCGAGCCCGCGTCCGAGCCCGCAACCGAGCCCGCGTCCGAGCCCGCAACCGAATCCGCGTCCGCGCCCGCATCCACGCCCGGGTCCGCATCCACGCCGGAGTCCGCACCCGCGTGCTCCTCGTCGGTGAGGTCGAAGCCGCAGTGCGCGAGCAGTTCCGCCATCCCCGGGGCCTCGGCGTCCTCGCCGTGGCGCTGCGTGGGGAAGAGCGGCTCGAAGTACAGCCGGTTCACCGCTCGCTCCTGCCAGTGGAAGCTGTCCACGGCGTTGCAGTTGCGGAAGTGCGAGACCAGCCGGGTGCCCTCGGCGAGCCTCGGGAGCGCGTCCCACAGCGACCCCAGGTAGCCGTTGACCTCGACCGCGACGGCCCAGCCGTCGAACTCGGTGACGGCGACGAGCATCAGGTCCTCGTCGCCGTCCGGGGCGTGCTCGTCCTCGCCGTCGTCGAACGTCTCCCAGGCCTCGACCACCGCCGCCAGGCCGGTGACCGAGCGGCCCGGGACGGCGTCGAACCGGCGCAGCAGCTCGTCGGCGGAGATCCCCTGGACCTGCGTCAGGCAGTAGGCCTCGGCGAGGTCGGGGTAACGCTCTTCGAACCAGGTGAAGTCGGTGGCGTGTGCAGGCATGTCAGGGATGCTGCCAGATCCCTCCGACAGCGGCCGCACCCGGGGCACCGCCGGTTCCCGCTCGGCCCGGTCACAGCCAGACCGGCTCGTCGGTGCCCCAGCGGCCGGGTGGGCGGGACCAGTCGGCGGGAGCGCCCGCGTAGGTGACGGGCGGGAGGGCGTGGCGCAGCCGGCCGTACGGGGAGTCCGTCTCGGCGAGGCTGTGCTCGGGCGCATACGGCTCGTCGTTCAGCGGGGGGACGGGGGTGATGCGGTGCTGGAGCCAGGAGGCGGTGCCGGCCAGGGAGAAGCGCAGGTGGCGGCCGCCGGGGCGGTCGGTGCGCTGGTCGGTGAGGGCGCGCAGGACGCCGGCGGCGATCAGGTAGCCGGTGCCGTGGTCGAGGGCCTGGGCGGGCAGGACGCCGGGGCGGCCGTCGGGAGCGGCCTCGGTGGCGGCGATGCCGACACCCGCCTGGACCAGGCTGTCGAAGCCGCGGCGCGCGGTCCACGGGCCGGTCCAGCCCCAGGCGTTGAGCTGGGCGACGATCAGGCCGGGGCGGCGTTCGAGCAGGGCGTCGGGGGCGAGGCCGTGGGTGTCCAGGGCGCCGGGGCGGTAGCCGGAGACGACGACGTCGGCGGTGGCGAGCAGGTCCTCGAAGGCGGCGCGGTCGGCCGGTTCGGCGAGGTCGAGGCGGGTGGAGCGCTTGCCGAAGCCGGTGTCGGCGTGGGCGTCCTCGGCCTCGGGTAGCCGGGGCGAGTCGACGCGCAGGACGTCGGCGCCGAGCAGGGCGAGGGTGCGGGTGGCGACGGGGCCGGCGATCACCCGGGTGAGGTCGAGGACGCGGATGCCGGCGGCGGGGAGGGTGGCGGCGGGCAGCGGCCGGGCGGCGGTCTCGCCGATCACGCGGATCTCGGCCAGCGGGTGTGCGGTGTCGCGCGCCGGCGCGACGGCGACGGCGAGCGCCCCCGCCTCGTAGGCGCGTTCCTGGATCCACGCGGCCGGGTGGTCGCGCAGGGTCTTGGCGAGTTGTTCGGGCCCGGTGTCGGCGGGCAGTTCGAGGGCGCTGAGCAGGCGGGTGCGGTGGTGCGGGTAGTTGGCGTGGGTGCGGACCCAGCCGTCGGCGGCCTGCCAGAAGCCGGACAGCGGCGCGAAGCTGACGGGGGTGCGGCCGTCGATCCGGAGGTGGCGTTCGCTGACGAAGGCCGTGGCGACGGCCGCCTGGTCGATCCGGACGGCGGGCACCTCCGCCACCGTTGCCCCTTCACCGCCCCGGCCGCGCACAGCGGACAGCTCGGCGGCGGCGAGCGAGCACGCGGCGACGGTGGCCCGGGCCAGCTGCCGCACCGGGAGCCGCGCGGGCAGGACCGTGTCGGGGCCGTGGAAGGAAACCCGTTCCAGCAGCTCGGCCCGCCCGTCGAGGGCGGCCCAGGCGTGCGCGGTGGGCTGGTCGTACGCGCCGTGCGGGCCCTGGGCGGACCGGTCGGAGGCGGGCCGGCCGCCGGAGGGCTGGTCGGAGGCGGACGTCGGACGCTCTGTCATGAGCGCATTCTGCTCCCGTCCGCCGGCACGCGCCGTGACCCCCGCCACCACCACCGGCCGCCCGGGCGGTGCCGCCGGGCGCGCTCCTGACGACGAGGCGGGCGAAAGCCGTCCGGGGCGACCGGACCGGCGGATAGGGTGCGAACGGCGGGGGCCGCGGGGAGCCTCCGGACCGTACGGGGAGCCAGGAGCCGGCATGCACGCGATCCATCGTCTCGACCTCGGCTACTTCGTCCGCCCGGCCGCCGAGGTGGGCGGGCCCGAACCGCGGGTGGAGCCGGTGCTCGCGTACCTGGTGCGGCGGCCGGAGGGGCTGCTGCTGTTCGACACCGGAATCGGCGGTGGCGATCCGGAGACGGAGGCGCACTACCGCCCGGTCCGTCGTCCGCTGCCGGCGGCGCTCGCGGCGGTCGGCGTCGCGCTGGCCGACATCGACCTCGTGGTCAACTGCCACCTCCACTTCGACCACTGCGGCGGCAATCCGCTGCTGGCGGGCACACCGGTGCTGGTGCAGGCGACGGAGCTGGCGACGGCCCGGCGCGGTGACTACACCATCGACGCGCTGGTGGACTTCCCCGGCGCGGTCCACCGGGAGCTGGACGGCGAGGCGGAGGTCTGGCCGGGCGTGCGGGTGGTGCCGACCCCGGGGCACACGGACGGCCACCAGTCGCTGGTGGTGGAACAGCCGGACGGCGGCGTGGTGGTGCTGGCCGGTCAGGCGTACGACTTCGCGTCCGAGTTCGGCTCGGCGGTGCTGGCCCGGCGGGCGGCCGCCGAGGGCGTCGCACCGCCGCTGCCCGGCTACCGGCCCTGGCTCGACCGGCTGGGCCAGCTGGGCCGGCTGGGCCGGGGCCGGGGCGACGCGCTGACCGGAGGCGGGCCGCTCCGGGTGCTGTTCGCGCACGACAACGCCGTCTGGGAGCCGGCCGAGCAGGCCTGACCCACCCCACCGGCTCAAGGGCCCACCTGCCCACCGGCCCACCTGCCCACCTGCCCCGCCGGACGTCGCGCCCCGCGCCCCGGACCCCCGCGCCCCGCGCCCCGCGCCCCGCGCCTCAGAACGTGAACCGCAGCGAGCGGACCCGGTGGTCGAAGTTGGACGGGACCACGTCCGGTTCACCGACCGAGCGGGCCTCGGGCAACCGGGTGAACAGCTCGCGGAAGAGCACCTTCATCTCCTGCCGGGCGAGGTGCGCGCCGAGGCAGTAGTGCGGACCGCCGCCGCCGAAGCCGAGGTGGGGGTTGGGGCTGCGGGTGATGTCGAACGCGTCCGGATCGGTGAAGACGGCCTCGTCGCGGTTGGCGGAGGCGAAGTAGAGCACCACCTTCTCGCCCGCGCGCAGCAGGGTGCCGTCGGGGCCGCCGAGCCGGTGGTCGACGGCCAGGGTGCGGCGGAACTGGATGATCGGGGTGGAGTGGCGGACGATCTCGTCCACCGCGCCGCCGAGCCGGCCGTCCAGGTCGCCGAGCAGCAGGGCGCGCTGCTCGGGGTGGACGGTGAGCAGGTGCAGGCCGTGGGCGAGCGCGTTGCGGGTGGTCTCGACGCCGGCGACCAGGAGCAGGGAGAAGAAGGCGCCCAGTTCCCGGCCGGTCAGCCGGCGGCCGTCGACGTCGGCGGTGACCAGGGCGGAGATCAGGTCCTCGGTGGGACGGCGGCGCCGTTCGCGGCCGAGCTCGGCGACCATGCCCTGCATCCGGGCCAGTGCCAGCAGCCCGCGCCCGGGCACCCGGAGCCGGCGGCGCAGCGGGCGGGCGACGCCGGTGTGCTCGGAGGCGTGGTTGACCTGGTCGAGGATGGCGCGGCGGGGTTCCTCGGGGATGCCCATCATGTTGCAGATCACCTGGAAGGGGAGTTCCGCGGCGACGGAGGTGACGAAGTCCTCGGGCCGTTCGCGTTCCACCCGGTCGACCAGGCGGGCGGCGACCTCGCGGACGTCGTCCTCGACCCGGGCGATCAGCCGCGGGGTGAAGGCGCGGGAGACGATGCGGCGCAGCTGGGCGTGGCGGGGGTCGTCCAGGTTGACCATCGAGTCGCCGAAGAGCAGCCGGACCCAGCGGGCGGGTTCGGGGGTGGTGACGCCGGGGCCGCTGAGGAAGACGGCGGGGGTGCGGCCGGCTTCGACGACGTCGGCGTGCCGGACCAGGGCGTGGAAGCCCCGGCCCGGGCCCTTCGGCGGGCGTTCGCCGAAGAAGACCGGGCCGGGCAGGCCGCGCAGGGTGGCGAAGGCGGCGGCGCGTTCGGCGGCGGGCAGGCGCCAGAAGGCGGGGTCGGCCGGGCCGACCGGGAGGGGCGGGGTGTCGACGGCCGCCGGGTCGGTCGCCGTGCCCGTGGCCCCGATGGTCCCCATGTCAGGTCTCCTGTCCGCCCGGTGCTCCCCACGGTGCACGCGTGTGCACATTTAGTGAGCAGGCGGCGGGTGGTGTCAAACCGCACCGACCGTAGGACAAGCGGACCATTCAAGGGGTTGCCGGCCGGCGTCGGACGCCGCCCCGCGCTCAGACCCGCGCTCAGACCCGCGCTCAGACCCGCGCTCAGACCCGCGCGTGCGAGGTGATGTCGGCGCCGAACTCCTCCACCATCGCCGGCGTGACGGTCGGCCGGGCCGCGCGGATGGCCGTCAGGTAGTCGGCGGTGCTCGCGCCCTCGGTGCCGTCCGGCGCGGTGAGGTCCCGTTCGAAGGCCGCCTGGGCGGCCACCCGGGCGGCGTGCTCGATGTCCGCGGGGGTGAACAGCTCGCTCGCGCCGACCAGCGCGTCGAGCTCCACGTCGGCGCGCCCGGCCGCGTACCGGGACCAGATGGCGGCGCGGGCGGCGGCGTCGGGGGTGCCGATCGGGATCAGGTAGTCGAAGCGGCCGGGGCGCAGGAAGGCCGGGTCGAGCGAACGGATCGAGTTGGTGGCGCAGACCAGCAGCCGCTCCTCGCCCTCGCGGAATCCGGGGATCAGCTTGAGCAGCTCGTTGGTGACGCCGTGCATGCCGCCCTGCACCCCCTGGGCTCCCTCGGCGCGGACCGGGGCGATCTCCTCCACCTCGTCGATGAAGACCAGCGCCCGCTCCAGCCGCGCGATCCGGCCGAAGGCGTCGCGCAGCGCGGCCGCCAGGTTGCCCTCGTCGGCGAGCCGGGACGGCAGCAGTTCGACGAACGGCCAGCCGAGCCGGGAGGCGATCGCCCGGGCGAAGGTCGTCTTGCCGGTGCCGGGCGGGCCGAACAGGGCGATCGCGCGCGGCGGGCGCACGCCGTGCCGGGCCGCGCGCTCGGGTTCGGCGAGCGGGAGGACCACCCGGCGCTCGATCAGGTTCTTCTCGGTCTCCATGCCGGCCACCTTGGCCCACAGGTCGCCGGGGAGCAGCCGGCCGCCCAGCTCGTCCAGCAGGCCGCTGGCGGCGCCGGCCGGCGGCTCGTCCTTCTCGAAGTAGGCGGCCGCCGGGCGCCGGGTGTAGCCGGCGTTGCGCAGGCCCTCGCCGAGCAGTTCCTCCTCCGGCAGGACGTAGGCGATCCGGCGCACCCGGCAGGCCACCAGCCGGCGCTCCAGTTCGCGCAGCAGCGCGCTGGGCAGGCCCCGGCCGCGCCAGGCCGGGGCGATCGCGATCCGCATCACCCAGGCGCGCTCCCCCGCCACGGTGGCGAGGGCGGCGCCGATCGGCTCGCCCTGGTGGACGGCGACCACGGCGGGCTGGCGGGAGGTCAGCGCGCCGATGCACTCGGCGAGCGAGAACACCGACTCCTGGCCGAGACCGGCCGTGGTGTCGATCAAGTGGACCACCGCCGCGAGATCGTCCTCGCGATAGTCGTGAATCAGCCAGTGCACCGGCCCGCCGCCTCTCCGTCCCCACCGGCTCCGGGCCGGCCGTCCGACCGGCGGCGTTGCGCCGCGCGGTGCCCGAACGGTACGGGCGGGCG
Source organism: Kitasatospora sp. NPDC127111 (assembly GCF_042677465.1). Lineage (NCBI taxonomy): Bacteria > Bacillati > Actinomycetota > Actinomycetes > Kitasatosporales > Streptomycetaceae > Kitasatospora > Kitasatospora sp. NPDC127111. Next base: position 47,330 of record NZ_JBHXTG010000003.1, on the reverse strand, counting down.
GGGGCGGCGGTCCCGTGCCGGAACGGACAACCCGGGGCCCGGCAACCGTACGAACCGCCTCTACCGCGCGGGCGCGGCAAGGGAAACCGCCGCCGGGGCGGGACGGCGGCGGAACCGGAGCGGGGCGGGGCGGAGCCGGCGCGGGACCAGCACGGGTACCGGACCGGTACCGCGGCGGGCGCCCGGCGGGGACCGGGTGGACAGCCGGACGGGGGCCGGACGGACCGGTCCGGGCGGTCCGGCCGGGCATGGTCTCACGGGGTGGAACCGGCCAATACCCGAGGGGGCGGTACGGGCCGGCGGGGGCGGGTGCGACGATGAGTGTCATCGTGATGACCGACCGGATCCGCTCGCTGCGCGCCGTGGTCTTCGCCGCGCTCTGCGTGGCGCTGGCCGCCACGGCGCACGTCGCCATGGCCGGCTCCGGGGTGTCCGCGCCGGTCCTGACGGGCGCGTTCGCGGTCACGCTCGGCCTCAGTTGGCTGCTGGCCGGCCGGCGCCGCGGGCTCGGGGTGATCAGCGCCTGGATGGTGGCGGCGCAGACCGCGCTGCACCTGACGTTCGAGCAGGCCGGGGCGCTCGCGGCCGGCAGCGGCCTGGGCCGGCTCGGGACGACGGACTGGGCGAGCCTGCTGCTGTGCAATCCGGAACGGGCGCCCGCCGGGATCTCGCCGGCCGACCTGGCCCGGATGGCCGGGATCGATCCTGACGTCCCGCCGGCCGGGAGCCTGCGGGCCGCGGCCGGCGGACACCACCTGGGCACGCACGGCGGACCGGTGTCCGCCGACGCGGCCGACCACGGCATGTCGGGGATGAACGGCATGTCGGGGATGGCCGGGATGTCCGGCGGACCGGGAGGCTCGGGCGGCGCGACCCTGTCCGGCGGCACCGGCCTGTCCGGTGGATCCGGCATGTCCGGCGGTACCGGTATGTCCGGGCACGACATGGCGGCGCACGGGATGTCCGCCGGGATGATCGCCGCCCACCTGCTCGCCGCGTTCGCCTGCGCGCTGCTGCTCTGGCGCGGCGAGGCGGCGCTGGCCCGGCTGTTCGAACTGCTCGCCGCGCTGGGTGCGGTGCTGGCCGGTGCGCTCCTGGCGCCGCTGCTCGCCCTCTGGTGCCGTCCGCGCGGCTACCGGCCGCCGGCCTCGCCCAGACCCGCCGCCCACCGGGTCCGCCCACCGCGGCTGCTGCTGCTCTCGCACGCCGTGGTCCGGCGCGGCCCGCCGTGCGCCGCGCCCGTCCGCTGACGCGCCCACCGTCCGAGGTCCGACGCCGTCCCGGCGTCCGCCGCGTGGTGGGCAGGTCGCCCTGCGCCGTGCCGTGGCCGATCGGCCGCGCCGCCAGGGCCCGGGCCCGCGCCCGCCGCCACCCCGGCCGGGGTGCCGCGGTGTGCGCACCGCCCCACCGACGCCGAGCGTGCCGCCCGCAGCGGCACGGCTCCCAGAGCCCTCCCCCTCAGGACCTTCCATGCCTGACCACGACGGCGCAACGGCCTCGACCGGCGCCCCCGTCCTACTCCACCGGCCCGCTGTTCCCCTGCCCGGAACGGCCGGCCGCCCCGAAGCCCCCGCCGTCCCCGGCCCCGTCCGCGTCCCCGGCTCCTCCCGGGCCGCCGGCCCCGGCCGCGTCGCCAGCCCCGTCCACGTCGCCGTCCCCGGCCCCCGGCCCGGCCCCGGCCGCGTCGTCGGCCCCACCGAGGCCGCCCCCGCCGAGGCCCCCGATGCCGAGGTGGGTGAGGAGCCGCGCCGTCCAGTCCTCCGCCGGGCCGGCCGCACCGGCCGCGGGCAGGACGCCGCGCAGCCGTTCCGCCCGCTCCAGCCACTCCCGGCAGACCGCGCACCGGGCGACGTGCTTGTCCAGCCGTCGGTCCGGGACGCCGGTCGGCTCGCCGTCGAGGCGGGCGGAAAGGGCGGTACGGAACTGGACGCATCTCATCCGACCATCGTCCCGCATCGGCCCAGGTGCCGGACCCGTCGGGGGCACGGCCCGGGCCCGCGCCCGGCCCACCGCCCGGCCCACCGCCCGGCCCACCGCCCGGCGGACGGTCCGGTGGACGGCCGGGCATCCGGCCGGCTGCCCGCCGGGCCGCACGAGCGGACGGGAGGCCGCCGTGGATGACGAGCAGCTGACCGCGCTGGCGCTGTCCGCCCGCGAGGGGCGGGCGGCCGACGTCGAGGCCTTCGTCCGGGCCACCCAGCGGGACGTGTGGCGGTTCGTCGCCCACCTCACCGACGTGCAGTCCGCCGACGACCTCGCCCAGGAGACCTTCCTCCGGGCCCTGCGCAGCCTGCCCGGGTTCGCCGGGCGCTCCTCGGCCCGGACCTGGCTGCTCTCGATCGCCCGGCGGACGGTCATCGACCGCTACCGCACGGCCGCTGCCCGGCCGCGCTGCGCCGCCCTGCCGGACTGGCAGGAGGCGGCCGAACGCCAGGGCACGCCGCCCGCGGCCGGGTTCGAGGACGGGGTCGCGCTCGGCGACCTGCTCGACCGGGTGCCCGCGCAGCGCCGGGAGGCCTTCGTGCTCACCCAGGTCGTCGGGCTGAGCTACGCCGAGGCCGCGCTGGTGGCCGGCTGCCCGGTCGGCACCGTCCGCTCCCGGGTGGCCAGGGCCCGGGAGGAACTGATAGCCCGGCTCCGGGCGGCGGAGACCGGTGAGACTCCCCCTCCGGGGCCGACCGCCGAGCTGGCGGCGGCCTGCTGAGCACCTCCTGACGAACGCGGCCTGACCAACGCGGCCCAACGAACGCGGCCGGACTGACACGGCCCAACGAACGCGGCCGGACTGACACGGCCCAACGAACGCGGCCCGACGAGCGTGCGCGAGCGGGGGTGGTGGGTGCCACGGCACCCACCACCCCCGTCGCCGTCCCACCGCCACTCCCTCCCCTCACGTCCCCCTCGGGACGGTCCTCTCCCCCGGGTGCACCGCCTTCCGCACGGCGGGGAGTGCTCGTCCACCGGTACAGACCACTCCCCCGGCGCGAAAAGGATCGGCCACGAACGGCGGGATCCGGCCAACCCGGAAAATTCCTTCATCTGTTCGGAACTGGAGCTCCCGTGCGCCCGACTGCTGTACCGGACCCCGCCGCCGAGGTGGTGTCCGGCACGCAACGGGGAATCGGAGGAGAGCCATGTCAGCGCAACAGCCGCTGGCCACCGGAGGCCTGACCGAGGATCAGGCGCAACAACCGGCGGACCGGTGGAGCCTGGTCGTGGCCGCGGGGCTGCTCTCCTTCGTGGCGATGCTCGACATGAACGTCGTCAACCTGGCCCTCACCGACATCGCGGACGGCCTGCACGTCTCCCCGACCACCGCGCAGTGGGCCGTACTCGGCTACCAGCTCCCGCTGGTGGCCCTGCTGCTGCCCGCCGGGCGCTGGCTCGACCAGGTGGGCAGCCGCTCCGCCCTGCTGCTGGCGGTCACCTGTTTCGCGGCCTGCAGCGTGCTCGCCGCCCTCGCCCCGTGGGCGAGTTGGCTGGTGGCCGCGCGGCTCGCGCAGGGTGCCTTCGGCGCCGTGCTGTTCGTGCTGATGCCGGTCCTGGCCGCGACGGCCGTCCGGCCGGAGCTGCGCGGCCGGGCGATGAGCGTGCCCGCCACCCTCGGCCCGCTCGGCGCCGTCACCGGGCCCGTCCTCGGCGGCGTGCTGCTGGACCACGTCGGCTGGCGGGCGATCTTCCTGGTCAAGCTGCCGATCTGCCTGGCCGCCCTGGTGATCGCGTACCGGAACGCCCCGCGCGGCGGGCGGCTGCGGCTGCCCGACCGGGGCTCGCTCGGCGACGCCGCGCTGATCGGCTCGGCGGTGGCCGCCGTGCTGCTCGGGCTCACGCTCGCGCCCGACGCGCCGGTCTGGCTGCTGCTGGCGCTACCCGCCGCGCCGCTGGTGGTGTTCTGGCTGCGCCGCCCCGGCGGGCGGCCGGTCGCCGGCGTGCTGCGCGAGTCCCGCACCGCCGCCGTCAACGGCTCGGTGCTGGCACTGGCCGCCGGCTTCGCCGCCAACCACTACCTGCTCGCCCAGCACCTGCGCCGCGACGACGGGATCAGCGCCACCACCACCGCGCTGACCATGCTGGCGTTCCCGCTCGGCATGGTGGTGGCCGGCCGGTTCGGCGGCCGGCTGGCCGACCGCTGGGGCGCCCGGCCGACCGCGCTGACCGGCGCGTCCGTCACCGCCCTCGGCATGCTGCTGCTCGTCCCGCTGGACACCGACTGGTCACCGCTGGACATCTCCTGGCGGCTCGCGCTCGCCGGCGTCGGCATGGGCCTCAACGGCGGCCCGGTCCAGGCCCTGGTGATGTCCGCCGCCCGGCCCGAGCAACTGGCCACCGCCGGCTCGGCCGTCCAGCTGGCCCGCAGCCTCGGGTTCGCCCTCGGGCCGGCCCTCGCCACCGCCGCCACGCTGTTCGGCGACGACGCCGCCACCACGGGCGCCCGCGCCGGACTCGTCCTCGCCACGCTGGCCGCCGTCACGGCCGTGGCCCTGCTCTCCCTGCACCACCGCTCCACGGGCACCGCCCGCGGCACGCGCACCACCGGCCCTGCCCGCACCACCGGCACCACGGGTGGCACCCGGGCCGCCGGCGCCACCGGACCCACCGGAACGGCCGGCGCCACCCACACCAACCCCACCGACCGCGCCGGTCGCTGACGCTTCGTCACCGCGCGCGCCCCACAACCCCGACCGGAGGAACACTCGCATGACCGACACCGTCCACGATCCGACCGCGGGGAGCCCGGCCGACGACGCGCCGCGCTGCCTGTTCGGATACGACCGGCTCCCCGACCAGGCGCCGCTCCCCGACCCGGTGCCGCTGCTCGGCCCGGAGTACAAGAGCGACCCCTATCCGCTCTACCGGCGGATGCGCGAGGCCGGCCCGGTCCACCGGGTGAAGTTCCCCAGCGGGATCACCGCCTGGCTCGTCACCGGCTACAAGGCCGCGCACGAGACCCTCAACGACCCCCGCCTCGGCAAGAACCACGCCCTGGGGAACGAGGGTTGGCGCAAGCTCGCCTCGATCATGCCGGAGCCGCAGCACTCCCAGCTGCAGGTCCACCTGCTGCACCAGGACCCGCCGAAGCACACCCAGATGCGCCGGCTGGTGCTGGACGCCTTCACCCCGCGCCGGGCGGAGGCGCTGCGCCCGCGCATCCAGGAGCTCGCCGACGCCCTGATCGACGAGCTGCCGGCGCACGGCGGCGCCGACCTGGTGGCCGGCTTCGCGGCCCACTTCCCGTTCCGGGTGCTCGCCGAGGCGATCGGCCTGCCCCAGGAGTTGGCCGTCCGCTTCGACCGCGACTGGGGCAAGGTCGTGCAGCCGGTCGGCCCGCTGGACCCGGGACGGCCCGCCTACGAGGGCCGACTGCGCGGCCTGCAGGGCTACATCGCCGACGTGGTGGCCCACAAGCGCGCCCACTACGACCCGGCCGGGCCCGACGTCGACCTGCTCGGCCGGCTCGTCGCCGCCTGCGACGCGGGCGAGTTGAGCCCCGAGGAGCTCGACTCGATGGTGTTCCAGCTGCTGGTCGCCGGACAGGAGCCGGTGACCAACCAGATCACCACCATGCTGATCACCCTGCTGCGCCGGCCCGAGCAGCTCGCCCGGCTGCGCGACGGCGTCGCGGCCGACCCCGGCCTGCTCACCCGCGCGATCGAGGAACTGCTGCGCCACGACGCCGCGTTCGAGCTCACCACCTGGCGCTTCTTCGCCGAGGACAGCGACCTGCACGGGACCACCGTCCCGGCCGGCGACTCCGTGATCGTCTCGCTCTGCGCGGCCAACCGCGACGGCGAGCAGTTCCCGGACGCCGACGCGCTCGACTTCGACCGCACCCCCAACGCCCACCTGGCCTTCGGCCACGGCATCCACTACTGCCCCGGCGCCGCGCTGGCCCGGGTCGAACTCCAGGTCGCCATCGGCACCCTGCTCGCCAGGCTGCCGGGGCTGCGCCCGGCCGAGGCGCCGGGCGAGGAGATCGACGCGCTCACCTGGGTGCCCGCCGTCCTCGCCCGGGGGGTGAACAGGCTGCCCGTCGCCTACGACCAGCGGGTGTGACCCGCCCAGACTCCCCGGCCATCCCCCCAGCGTCCCGGCGACCGATGCCGGGGCGTGGCTACGCCTGCCCAGAAACCCGAATTCCGTTCCGTGGAGGACCACATGCCGCCCGCCGGCACCGTTTCCGCCGAGTCCCAGAACCTCGACCAGTCCGCTTCGGTCGAGCAGTCCCCGTCCGTCGAGCAGTCCGCTCCCACCGCCCCTTCCGCCCCGACCGACCCGTCCGCCGGCGCCCGGCCCGGCGCGATCACCGACCCGCGGGAGGTCGCACGCGTCTCCGCCGAGATCGTCGACCTGCTGCTGCCGCACCGCCGCGCCTCCGACCCCGAGCTGGCCGTCACGCCCGCCGACTTCCCGCTGCAGCTGGAGCAGTTGGCCGACTTCATCACGGCCGGCGACCAGATCCTGTTCACCCTGCCCGGCTTCCCGTGCAAGTCGCCCAACCTCGCCAAGGTGCTCGGCCACCTGCCCGACGAGGGCGAGCGCCTCTCGCTCACCTTCCTCAACGGGCTCTGCGAGGAGATCGGCAAGCTCTACGCGCCCGGCGCGCAGATCCTGATCTGCTCCGACGGGCACATCTTCGGCGACCTCATCCACGTCCCCGACGACCACATCGACGAGTACTCCGACGAGCTCTCCGCGATGATCGAGCGCGAGGGCCTGACCCACCTCGCCACCTTCGACCTGCGGGCCGTCCTCGGCGACCTGCCCTTCGACGAGAAGCGCGCCCGGGTGCACGCCCAGTACGCGCCGACCAAGGAGGAGCTGCGCGAGCAGGTGATGACCGACGAGGAGACGCTGAAGCTCTACCGCGGCATCACCCGCTTCCTCACCGAGGACACCTTCGGCTTCGAGGGCACCAAGTCCGCCCTGCAGCGCGACTGCCGGCAGCGCGCCTACGGCGTCATCCAGCGCAGCCGCGCCTGGGGCGACCTCATCGCCGAGCAGCACCCGCGCTCGTTCCGGCTCTCCATCCACCCGCAGAAGGCCGGCGTGCTCAAGTTCGGCATCCGGCTGCTGGACCACGCCGACGTGTGGATGACGCCGTGGCACTCGTCGGTGCTCCACCGGCCGGACGGCGGCTGGCAGTTGCTGCGCAGCGACGACGCGGCGAAGGTCGGCCGCCTGGTCGAGCGCAACGGCCGCCCGAGCCACTACGAAACCTCCTGAGGTCGCGCCAGTTCCCTCGGGTGGTCGGGCGCATCCGGGTGGTCGGGCGCGCCCGGAGCCTCCAAGGACTCCGGCAGGTCCGGGGACTCGCTGGGCTCCGGGGACTCCGGCGAGCCCGGAAGCCCCGGGAGGTCCGACGACGAGGCGGGCGTGCGGTGGTCGAACGCGATCAACGGGTCACCGGTGAGCGGATGTTCGACCACCGCCGCCCGCACGCCGAACACCTCGGCGAGCAGCTCCGCGGTCAGGACGTCGCGCGGCACCCCGGAGGCCACCAGGGTGCCGCGGTGCAGGACGTGCAGCCGGTCGCAGACCGAGGCCGCCGCGTTGAGGTCGTGCAGTGCGACCAGGGTGGTGCGGCGCTGTTCCCGCAGCAGCGCGAGGAGTTCGACCTGGTGCCGGACGTCCAGGTGGTTGGTCGGTTCGTCCAGCACCAGGACGTCCGGTTGCTGGGCCAGGGCCCGTGCCAGCAGGACGCGTTGACGCTCGCCGCCGGAGAGCTGGGCGAACCGCCGGCCGCCCTCCGCCGTCATGCCGACCCGCCGCAGCGCCTCGGCGACGATCCGGTGGTCCTCGGCGTCGTCCGCCGCGAACGCCCGCTTGTAGGGGGTGCGGCCCATCGCCACCACCTCGCGGACGGTCAACTCGAAGTCCCCGCCGCGTTCCTGGGGCAGCGCGGCGATGTGCCGGGCGGACTGCGCGGGGGTCAGCTCGGACAGCTCCCGGCCGGCCAGCAGCACCCGCCCGGCGCTCGGCTTCAGGTGCCGGTAGACGGTGCGCAGGAGGCTGGACTTGCCGCTGCCGTTGGGCCCGACCAGCCCGGCGATCTCGCCCTCCTTGGCGACCAGGTGGACGCCCGCGACCACCGTCCGCCCGGACAGGGCGACGCTCAGGTCCTCGACCGCGATCCTCAATTCCGCTCCAGTCGTCGGTCCAGCAGGTAGAGCAGGGTGGGCGCGCCGAGCAGGGCGGTGACGACGCCGATCGGGAGTTCCTGGGTGTCCAGCGCGGTGCGGGCGATGGTGTCGACGACGACCAGCAGCACCGCCCCGGTGAGGGCGGACAGCGGCAGCAGCCGGCGGTGGTCGCCGCCGACGAGCAGCCGGCACACGTGCGGCACCATGAGTCCGACGAAGCCGATCGCGCCGGAGACGGCGACCAGCACGCCGGTCAGCACACTGGTGACGACGAAGACCTCGCGGCGCAGCCGGGTGACGTCGATGCCGAGCCCGGCCGCGGTCTCGTCGCCCATCAGGAGGGCGTTCAGCCCTCGGGCGCGGGCCTGGAGGAGGGCGAGTCCGAGGGCCACGGCGGCGGCGGGGACAACGAGTTGGGCCCAGACGGCGCCGCTGAGGCTGCCCATCAGCCAGAACAGCACGCCCCTGGTCTGCTGTTCGTCGCGGGTCTGCAGGACGAGGTAGCTGGTGAAGCCGGTGAGGAACTGGCCGATGCCGATGCCGGCCAGGACCAGGCGCAGTGGTGAGAAGCCGCCGCCGCGCCGGGCCAGCAGCCAGACCAGGGAGAACGCGCCGAGTGCGCCGAGGAAGGCGGCGAGCGAGATGGTCAGGCCGAGGGCGCTGCCGAAGGCCAGTTCCAGGCCGAGCCCGCTGCCGAGGACGATCACCGCGACGGCGCCGAGGGAGGCGCCGGAGGAGATGCCGAGCAGGTAGGGGTCGGCGAGCGGGTTGCGGACGAGGGCCTGGACGGCGGTGCCGACCAGGCCGAGCCCGGCGCCGACCATGGCGGCCAGCAGGGCGCGCGGGACGCGCAGCTGCCAGACGATGAGGTCCCGGGTGCCGGGTTCGGGCGTCCGGCCGGTGAGCCGGTGGGCGACCACCGACCAGACCTCGCCGGGCGGGATGTCCACCGACCCGAGCGAGACGGCGGCGGTCAGCGCGGCGACCAGGGCGAGGACGAGCACGGCGGCCAGCGGCCCGGCGCGCAGGGTGCGCGTCCGGGGCCGCTTGGCGGGGGCGGTCGTGGTGGCCGATGCCACGGTCTACTGGCCGTTCTTGACGAGGGTGGGGTGGACGGTGGCGGCGATCTGCCGGACGGTGTCGGCGTTGCGGACCCCGGCGATGGTGGTGACCTCGGAGCCGATCCGCAGGAACTTGCCGTCCTTGACGGCCTTGAGGCCCTGGGTCGCGGGGAAGCCCTTGAGGAAGGCCTCGGCGTCGTCGAAGGCCTTGCGGTTCTCCTCCTCGGTGCCGCGGGTGCGGACGGCGAGCTGGATCCAGTCCGGGTTCTTGGCGACGACGTCCTCCCAGGAGATCGGCTTGAAGTCGGCGTCGCAGTCGGCGAAGACGTTGCGGGCGCCGGCGAGGGTGATCACCGCGTTGGCGACCTGCCGGCCGCAGACGGCGACCGGCTGCTTGGTGCCGGCGTCGAAGTCGAAGAGGAAGTAGCCGGGCCGCTGGTCGGCGGGGACGGCGGCGGTCGCGGTGCGCACCTCGCCGATCTGCTTCTCCATCCCGGCGACCAGTTCCTCGGCCTTGGCGCCGGTGCCGGTGACGGCGCCGAGGCGGCGGATGTCGTTCTCCACCTCGGCGAGGTCGGTGCGCGCTCCCTTGGCGGCCTTGGGGGTGCCGGCGCAGGCGGTGGAGAGGAGGAACACGTGCTTGATGCCGGCGGCCGTGAACTCCTCCTCGCTCGGCGCGGCGCCCGCCGCGCCCATCATCGGCATGGCGCCGAAGGCGTCGACGTAGAGGTCGGCGCCGGAGCCGAGCAGCTTCTCCTTGGCGATGCCCATCTCGCCCAGCACCGGCACCTTGGCGCCCTGGTCGGCGACCGGCGCCGGCAGACTGCCCTTGCCGGGCGGGAAGCCGGTGCCGATGACGCGGCCGCCCGCGCCGAGTTCGAGCAGCATCTCCAGGCCGGCCGCGTTGCTGGTGACGATCTTCTCGGGCGACCGCTGGACGGTGGTCTCCTTGCCGGCGCAGTCGGCGACCTTGACCGGGAAGGCGCCGGCCGCGGCCGCCTTGCCGTCACCGCCGCCGCTCCCGCTGTCTGCGCCGCCCCCACCGCCGCTTCCGCAGGCCGTGGCGAACAGGGCGACAGCGGCCGCGATACCGCAGAACACGCGAGGGCGCATGACAACTCTCCTGGTCAATGGTCGTGCTCGGGCTCGTCCAACGAGTCCGGACCAGGTAGTCGGCCACCGCCCCCGCCCGGTTCCCGGGACTTTCCGTGCTGTTGGGGCGGCGTGCGGACGGGCCGGTCAGCCGCCGCGGCGCCCGCCCCGGGGCGGCGGGCCGGGAGCCAGTGGCGACGGGCCCGGGGCGGCGGGCCGGTCAGGCCCGGTGGCGCCGGGGCGGCGGGCCGGCCAGCCGCTCGAAGGCCAGGCGCACGGCGAGGCGGCCGACCTCGTGGAACGACCGGTCGCGCGAGTCGACGGCGTGCACCCCGGTGCGGCGGACCACGACGGCCACCGCCACCCTGCCCCCGGCCAGCCGGTCGGCCAGCTCCTCCCGCATGCCGGCGGCCACGGCCGCGTGGAAGCCGGCCAGCTCGTCCGGCTCGGGCGAGCCGGTCACGACGGCGTCGCCCGCCACCTCGAAGGCGAAGCCGTCCTCCCCGGGCTCGAAGTCGACCGTGACGACGGCGAGGTCGGCGGGGCACCCGGCCTGGCGGGCGTACACGGCGCGGACGTCCCGGATCGGATGGGGAGGGAAGGCCGCCGGCTCGGGTCGGTGGGTCATCGGCTCGGACGTCAGGGCCGCCGGCTCGGGGCGGTGGGTCATCGGCTCGGCGTCGTCCATGGGGTGACGGTAACCCACCGCCGTCCGGGGGCTTCCGGGTACGGCGGTGGAGGCCGAGCTTGACGCCCGGCTCCGGGTGGGCCCAGGGTGATCGGGTGGCGCCACGCGATCTCCCTCCCCGTGCTCCCTCCGGTCCACCCTTGGACGACCTCGGGCTGCCCGTGCCGCTCGGGGCCGGACGGGGACCGGTCCGGCGGGTGGTGTCGCTGGTGCCCTCGCTGAGCGAGGCCGTCGCCGTCAGCGCGCCCGGGCTGCTGGTCGGCGTCACCGACTGGTGCACGCACCCGGCCGATCTGACAGCAGAGCGGATCGGCGGCACCAAGAACCCCGACGTCCGCCGGATCACGGCCCTCGCCCCAGACCTGGTCGTCGCCAACGACGAGGAGAACCGTCGTCCGGACCTCGACGCGCTGCGGGCCGCCGGCCTGGCGGTCTGGGTCACCGACATCCGCACGCTGGAGCAGGCGTTCGACTCGCTGCACCGGCTGCTGACCCTCGGCTGCGGCCTGCCCCGCCCGGCCTGGCTCGACGCCGCGGAGGCCGCCTGGGCCGGCGTCCGTCCGCTGCCGCGGCCCCTGCGCGCCGTCGTGCCGATCTGGCGCCGCCCCTGGATGGTGCTCGGCCGCGACACCTTCGCCGGCGACCTGCTCCGCCGCCTCGGCGTCGAGCTGCTCCACGCCGGCCACCCGGACCGCTACCCCGCCATCCCGCTGCCCGAACTCCTGGCCGTCGAGGCCGAGTTGGTGGTGCTCCCGGACGAGCCCTACCGGTTCACGGCGACGGACGGCCCGGAGGCGTTCCCCGGCATCCCGGCGGCCCTGGTCAGCGGGCGCCATCTCACCTGGTACGGCCCCTCGTTGGCGGATGCGCCGGAGGTGCTGGCGGCCCAGCTGGCCCGGCGGGTGCGGGACTGAGGGGCGGCCCTGCCCGCCGGGGCGCTTCGTACCGGCCCGGGGGCCCGGGCCCCGGCGGCCGGTGCGGTCATCCGATCATCGTAGGATGTCGCCTTCTCGCCGGGTGGGCCGGCGAACGCATGGGGGGCTGAATCCTATGAAGGTGCGCGCTTCGCGGCAGGCGCTGGTGCTGGTCTCGGCGGCGGCCGTGTCCACGGCGCTGCTCACGGGCTGTGGCAGCAAGAAGGCCGACGACACGGCCGGGGGGACGCCGACCACGGCGGCGGCCACCGCGGCGGACGCCTCGCCGTCCGGGACGCCCACCGGCACCGCCTCGGCCGACGCGACGGCCAGTGCGAGCCCGAGCGCGAGCGCATCGCCGTCCCCGACGGTGAGCAAGTCGGCCAAGCCCAGCCCCACCGCCTCGGCGAGCACCGCCAAGCCCAGCACCACGAAGCCCGCCGACCCGGCCCCGAAGGCCGCTCCGGCCCCCGCTCAGGCGGTGGTCGCCCCGGCGCCCGCGCCGACCGCGAAGCCCGGACCGGTCGCACCCCCGCCGCCGCCCGCGCCCGACACCCCGCACGTCCCGCCGCTGCAGAGCGGCTGCACGCCGAGCAAGCCGCAGCCCGACGAGGCCAAGGAGGCCGTCTCCGCCGCACTCGTCGCGGCCGCCGGCCAGTCCCGCACGCTCTACCTCACCAGCGGCGGCACCGACAAGCTCCCGGCGCTGCCGGTCAACCTGGTCAAGGCGATCGCCTGGCAGGAGAGCGGCTGGCAGTCCGGCATCCTCGCCTGCGACGGCGGCATCGGCACCATGCAGATCATGCCCGCGACCGTGAGCTGGATGAACAGCAAGTTCAAGACCGACTCCGACCCGAAGACGCTGAACGGCAACGTCCAGCTCGGCACCCAGCTGCTCGACTGGCTGGTCGCGTACTACGGCGACTCCTCCTTCGGCGGGAAGTACGACCTCTCCCCCGACCCGGCCACCGGCAAGACGCCGCTGCTCGACCTGGTCATCTCCGCGTACAACGCCGGCGCGGGCAACGTGCACTACAACACCGTCACCGACCCGGCCACCGGCACGACCACGGGCAGCCTGGTCATCCCGAACCCGAGCTACGTCGCCAACGTCAAGGCGCTGATGGCCAGCGCGCCCTGGAACAAGGCGGGCTGAGCACGCCGCTCCTCGCGGGCGGACACGGAGAAGGGCCCGGCGGGGGCGGCTCACGCGCCGCCCCCACCGGGCCCCTTCGTTCTGCCGTCGCCCGGGCGTCAGCCGCGCGCGGCGGTGACGGCGGCGCCCAGCGCCTCCTTGATGCGCGGACCGAGCCGGGCGAAGCCCAGCTCCTTCATCGCGGCCCGCAGCAGCTCCTCCTCACTGCGCGCCACCCCGTCGCCGTCCACCCACCGCACCACGGCGAGCAGTTCGTCGGCGGAGTAGGCGGTCACCGGACGGCCCGGCGTGAAGTCGGGCTTCGCCGGCCGCCCGGCGGAAGCCTCGGGCTCGGCCTCGGCGGCAGGCTCCGCGACGGGCTCCACCTCGACGGCGGGCTCGGGCTCGACGGCCGGCTCGGCTTCGGCGGCAGGCTCCGCGACGGGCTCCACCTCGACGGCGGGCTCGGGCTCAACGGCCACCACGACCTCGGCCTCGGCGGCCGCGGCGGCGGGCTCCTCGGCAACGGCCGGCTCAGCCTCGACGGCGGCCTCGACCTCAGCGGCAGGCTCAACGACCTCGGCCTCGGGCTCCACCTCGACAGCGGCCTCGACCGGGGCGTCAGCCTCGACAACCTCAGCCTCTACCTCGGCGACGGACTCGACGACCTCGGCCTCGGGCTCCTCGGCAACGGCCGGCTCAGCCTCGACGGCGGCCTCGACCTCAGTGGCAGGCTCGGCGACCTCGGCCTCGGGCTCGACCTCGACGGCGGCCTCGACCTCGGCGACGGGCTCGGCGACGGGCTCGACAACCTCGGCCTCGGGCTCGTCGGCGGCAACCGGCTCGACATCAGCCTCGGCCTCGGCGGGGGCGTCGGTCTCGAGGGCTTCCGGCTCCACCTCGGCAACGGGCGCAACGTCAGCCTCGGCGGCGACCTCGACCTCGACCTCGACCCCGGCCTCGACCTCGACCTCGACCCCGGCCTCGACCTCGACCCCGGCCTCGACCTCGACCTCGACCCCGGCCTCGACCTCGACCTCGACCTCGACCCCGGCCTCGACCTCGGACCCCTCGGCTGCGGCCGGCTCGACCTTCACGGGGACGACGTCGACCAGGTCGTCGGCGGCCGGGGACGGCGCCGGGAGGTTGATCACGAGCGGCTGCGCCTCGGCGGGCTCCTCCTCGGCCGTCAGCTGCTCGGTGTCGAGGTCCGACGCGCTCTCCGGCTCCGCCTCCGGCTCGGCCGTGACCTCCGCCGTGCCCTCCGTGCCCGTGCCCTCGGCTTCGCCGTCAGCACCGACGGCGTCCTCGGCCTCGACAGCGTCCTCGGCCTCCGTCAGGACCTCCGGCTCGGTCGCGGCCTCGGTGTCAACCTCCGCCTCAACGGCCTCGACCTCGGCCTCGGCCTCAGCCTCGACCTCGACCTCGACCGCCGCCTCGACCGCAGCGGCCTCAGCCTCCGGCTCCTCCTCGACCGCCGGCTCCTCCCGACCGGTCAGGCCGTCCCGCTGGCCGCCGGCCAGGGCCTGGCGGGCGTTGAAGGCGGCCTCGGCGGCGCGGCGGTCGGCGCGCGCGGCGGTGAGCTCGGCGAGCAGCTCGCCGAGGCCGGCCTCCTCGAGCGTGGTGCGCAGGGCGCGGATGGTGGGGAGGCGGTAGAGGGTGCCCTCGTCGGCGGCGAGGCGCTCGACCAGGTCGATGAGCTCGCCGAACGGCAGCGCGTCGAGGTCGTGGCCGGGCAGCAGGCGGGCGAGGTCACGCAGGCCGGTGCCGATGGCCTCGAAGGTCGCCGCGGTGCGCTCGGCCAGGGCGCCGTCGGCCGGCGGGACGGGCAGCGTGCCGTTCGGGGAGAGGACGGCCCAGGCGCGGCGCTCGATCTCGGCGGAGGCGAGGGCCTCGTGCAGGTCCTCGGGGCTGGCCTTGCGGCCGCCGACGGCCAGCGCGGCGGCCTGCTTGCGCAGCGATCGCACCTTGAGGAACGACAGCTTGACGCCGCGCTCGCGGCGCCAGGCGCGGTCCGCGGTGGCGGCGACGAGCGCGTCGAGGTCGGCGTCGTACGCGGCACCGCTCAGGACCGTGGAGGTCTGGTGGACGCGCTGGAGGGTTTCGGCGAACAGGCCGGCGATGGCCACCGTGCCGGGCTCGTCGAGCTTGGCGTCGGCGGCGAGGGCGGTGACGGCCTCCCAGGTCTGCTGGAGGTCGCGGCCGCGCAGCTCGGCGAGGACGGTGGAGGCGGCGCGGGCGTCCTCGGGGGTGGCGACGGTGTCGACCGCCGCGTACCAGGCGTGGGTCTCGGCGCTGAGCGTGAAGGCGCCGAGTTCGGCGTAGCGGCCGAGGTCGTCACGGAGGTCGCTGTCCGCCGCCTGGCCACGGGTCTGCTCCAGGTCCGTGGCGTCCTTGGCGTCGTTGGCGTCGGCGGCGGCCTTGCTGGCGGCGTCGGCGGCGTTGGCACCGGCGGCGTCGGCCGCGTCGGTGTTGCGCGAGTGAAGCACTGTCATGTGAGGTCCGGTTCTGGGCGACTGCGGCGGGGCGGGCGGCGAGGGGGACGGCGGACCGGGTGCGCACTGGTGACCCCGGCGGAAGGGGCTGGCGGGTGCGCGGTCGGGCTGCCGGTTGTGGAGGCCAAGAATACGGGTGCCCGTTCGAGCCTTGCACGCACCCACCGCCTGACGGACCGGTGTGGCGTCGCACACCGCCCGGCCGGCCGCTACCCGGGAGGGCCGGGCGGGTGGTGCGGCGTGGGGCCGGGCGGGTGTCCGTGCCGACGGCGCAGCCCGTCCAGTGGCACGGTGCGGGAGCGGCGGCCGAGCGGCGGCCGGTAGCCGGAGCGGGCGAGGGTGGTGAGGCTGACCGGTTCGAGGTACTCGTGCAGCGCGGTCCGGTGCCACCAGGCGCCGGTTTCGCGCAGTTCGCGCCAATCGGTGAACCGGTAGAGGTGGAGGGTCGCCCGGACGTGGGTCGGCGGGGCGTCGGGGAAGGGGTTGTGGCGCAGCAGCCGGAGGGTGTCGGGGTCGTTGGCGAGCAGCCGGGCGACGAAGGGCAGGAACCAGGGCCGGGCGTAGGCGGGTGAGATGCCGGCGAACCACATCAGCCAGTCCAGCCGCAGGTGGTACGGGGCGTACTGGCGCGGGAGGCGGCGCACGTCGTCGGGTTTGCCCTTGAAGCCGTACTCGTGCCAGACGGTGTGCCGGGTGACGAGGGGCTCGTCGGTGCCCTCGACCACGACCTCCTGGCGGATCCGGTTGACGCTGCCGAAGGCGCCGTAGGTGTTGACCAGGTGGAGGCGGTTGAAGGAGCGGTTCATCACCTGCCGGCGGGAGACCATGTTCCGTACCGGCCAGTAGCTGAGGACGGCGACGGCGGCGGTGAGGGCGATGACCAGGGCCTCGAACCAGACGGGGGTGCCGGCGTACGTGTGCGGGTGGACGGGCAGGCCGAGCCGGGCGGGGTCGACGGCGGCGAGGGCGAGCGTGATGGTGAGCCAGTTCAGCCAGGCGAAGTTGCCGGAGGCGACCAGCCAGAGCTGGGTGATCACGATGACGCAGGCCGCGTAGGTGGGGACCGGCTGCGGGAGGAGGAGGCCGACCGGGACGAGGAGTTGCGTGACGTGGTTGGCGGCCGCCTCCACCCGGTGCAGCGGGGCGGGCAGGTGGTGGAAGAACCAGCTGAGCGGGCCGGGCATGGGCTGGGTCTCGTGGTGGTAGCGCAGGCAGGTGAGGTCGCGCCAGCAGCTGTCGCCGCGCAGCTTGATCAGTCCGGCGCCGAACTCGACCCGGAAGACCAGCCAGCGCAGCAGCCAGAGCACCGGGAGGGGCGGGGCGACGTCCTCGTTGCCGAGGAAGGTGGCCAGGAAGCCGGTCTCCAGCAACAGGGACTCCCAGCCGAACGAGTACCAGGTCTGCCCGACGTTGACGATCGAGAGGTAGAGCACCCAGAGCAGCGCCCAGAGGAGCATCGACGTCCACAGCGGGACGGCGTCACCGAGTCCGCCGACGAGCGCGGCGGAGACTGCGGCGCCGGTCCAGGCGACGGCGGCGAAGAAGCGGTCGCTGTAGTGGAGGTGGAAGAGGCCGGGGGCCTCGCGGAACGGCACCCGGGCGAGGAAGCGCGGAACGGGCAGCATCCCGTCGGCACCGATGAGGGCGCGGAACTGGGCGGCGGCGGCGAGGAAGCCGGTGAGGTAGACGGCGGCCAGCAGCCGTTGCACGAGCAGCCTGCTCGACCAGTACTCGGGGGCGGCGAACCAGTCCATGCGGCCCATGCCTACCACCGGCCCGAGCCGGCGGGCGGCCGCGCCGTTCTGCGGCGGCGGCGGTTCACCCGGGCGGCGCGCCACGGCACCGGCCCGCGCGCCGCGGCCGCCGGTCGGCGTGGGCGGCGGGCGGTGCGGGCGGACGTGCGGGCGGCGCGGGCGGCGCGGGCGGCACCCGGGTTCAGGGGGTGGCCGGGCTCAGGGCGTGGACCGGCTCAGGGGACGGCCGGGCTCAGGAGGCGGCCGGGGTGGGCTCCAGCTCCCCCAGGGCGCGCACCAACGGGGCGAGCTCCGGTAGCTCGGTGGCCTGCGCCAGCGTCGCCTCCAGGGTCGCGTCGTGCACCGGGCGCGCCGCCTGGAGCAACTGGCGTCCCTGCGGGGTCAGTTCGGTGTAGATGCCGCGACGGTCGTCCGCGCAGAGGTAGCGGCTGAGCAGCCCCCGGTCCTCCAGGCGGGTCACCAGGCGGGTGGTCGCGCTGCTGCTCAGCGCCGCCGCGCGGGCCAGCTGCTGCATCCGCATGTGCCAGCCGTCCTGCCGGGAGAGGGCGTCCAGCACCGTGTACTCGACCACCGAGAGCTGGTGCTCGGACTGCAGCGCCTTCTCCAGCGCCGCGTCGATGAGCCCGTGCAGCGCGGCGAGCGTACGCCACCCGCAGGCGCGGATCTCGGCGGCATCGTCGTGGATACCCATGGCTCGCACTCCCGTTCCCGTGTTCCCGGCCCCGTCACGCTCTGCGGTGCGACGTCGTCCCGTCCCTCCAGTATGCCACTCGACGCCTTTTACCTGCCTGTGCAAATACTTCTCCTCACGGCTCCGGTACGACGTGTGCCCAACCGCCCGCGCAGAGCGCCGAGGCCAGGGCCTCCCCGTAGCAGGCCGCCGCCAACCAGGCGCCGGCGAACGCGTCGTGGTCGTCGGCCACGATCCGGCCGAAGACGTCCCTCGGCTGGTCCCCCGCCGTGGCCCGCAGGCCGTCCAGCAGCGCCGCCCCCGTGGCCAGGCCCGCCGCCCGCAGCTGGGTGGCATCGGCCCCGGCCGTCCCGGAACCCAGAGCGAGCGTCTGCCGCCCACCGGTCACGGCCTGCTCGACCCGGCGGGTGAGCAGGTGCACCGGGGCCTCGGGGACGGCTGCGGGAGCGGTCTCGGCGAGCGCGCCGGGGAGCGGCTCGGGAAGCGCGTGCGGTTCGGGAAGCGCGTGCGGTCCGGGAAGCGCGTGCGGTCCGGGAAGCGCGTCGGGCACAGAGAGGTCGGCGGTCTGGAGCCGTTCCAGGCCCAGGTTGACCCGGTCCGCCCGGTCGGAGGGCAGGGCCAGCGACGGCTCGCCCACGCCCCGCTCGCCCGGGGGCGTGCCGACCGCGAGCAGTCGCAGCTCGGGGCGGGCGGCCCGTTCCAGCCGGCCGATCACCCGCAGGCGCAGCCCCGGCGCAGTGGCGAGCAGCGCCAGGTTGCCCCGGTACGCCAGGCCCGGGTGGTCGTGCGCCGCGCGCAGCGCCACCACCAGGCCCCCGCAGTCGGCGAGCAGTTGCGGCACGCCGGCCGGACCGTACGGCACGGCGCCGAGCAGCGTGACGTCCAGGAAGAGCAGGTCGCTCCCGGCCGGCCGGCTCTCGTACGGCAGCGCCGCCGCCGACAGCGCCCGCTCCACCTGCGCGGCCGGCGGCTCCGCCCAGAGCCCGGCGACGGGCTCCGCCGTCCACGCCGCGCCCGGCGCCCGGACCGCCTTCACCGCTGCTCCCGCACCGAGCCGCCCGGCCGCCGACCTGGTCGCGCCCTGGACGGCCAGCCCGGCCCGGGTGAACGCACGGTGGCTGAGCAGCGTGTCGCCCAGCCGGACCGCCCGGTTCCCGGCGCCGACCGCCTGCGGGGCCGCGGCCGTCGCATCGGCGTGCGGCATGACCTCGGCGACGGTGCTCAACCGCCCGGTCGCGTCCACCGCCCAGCTGAGCACGCCCGCGTGGGTGGCCGTCAGCACCGGCTCGGCGAACAGCCCGTACAGCCGCAGCCCGCCCGCCTCCGCGTACGCCTGGCGGGCGGTCCCGCGCAGGTCGGCGAGGGCCGTGGTGGTGGCGGAGGCCGTGGTGGCGGTGGCGGCGGTGAGGGCCGTGGTGAGTTCGAGCAGCTCGCGCAGGGCCGTGACCAGGTCGGCCAGCCGGTGGTCCGGCTCGCCGGAGCGGGCCGCGCGGACCCGCGTCACCACGGCCACCGCCGCCGCGGCCGGCCGGTAGAGCCCCGCGAGCCGGGCGCGGTGCCCGGCCCGGAGCAGTTCCGCCTGCAGCACGGCCCCCGCGCCGCCGACGCCCGCCGCGAGGACGGCGGCGGCCGCCCGGTGCAGGTGCCGCGCGGCGGCGGCCTCGGCCGGGGTGAGCGGTGCCTCCCGTTCCGGCGCGGGCTCCGGTGGCGCCTTCGGGGTGGGTGCGGGCGCGGATGCGGGGGTGCTGGCGGGTTCGGGCGCGCTGGCGGGTTCGGGCGCGCTGGCGGGTTCGGGGGCGGGCTCGTCGTCGGCGAGGCGGCAGACCGTGACCGCCGCCGCCCGGTGCACGCAGGCGGGTGCCAGCAGGCAGCCGCAGCGGACGTCCGCCTGGTCGGCGATCACCCCGCCGGGCGCGTAAAGAAGCAGCTCGGACTCCTCGTCCACCGCGACCCGCCAGTCGTCGCCGGACCGCTCCACCGGACGCGCGGCCAATGTGGCGGCCGCGCCGTCGAGCCGCTTCTGCAGCCGGGCGGACAGCCCGGCCACGACCTCGGCGACCACCTCCGGCCGTACCGCCGGCCACGCGGCGCCCGTCATCTCCGTCGGACTCGTCATCGGATGCCTCCAAGGAAGCCCGGGCCTGCAGGCCGGGTAGGAAATTGAATCGCCCACAATTGGGAACCTCCGGCCGAGGGACGATGGACCGGGTGCACGGGCAGTCGGATCAACGTCAATGTGCTACGGGTTCCCTAGTAGACGGCACGTGGACGCAGCATCAGGAGCGGGTCAACTACATTGCGACGTCGGCGATGTTGACGGCTTGGAAGAAGACGGAGGAACTTGCCTACCTCAATGAGGTGTCGTCGGTTCCGCTGCAGCAGGCGCTTCGGCACTTGCAGGGGGCCTTCGCCAACTTCTGGGCCAAGCGGGCCAAGTACCCGACGTTCAAGTCCCGAAAGAAGTCGCGCAAGAGCGCGGAGTACACGTCGTCCGCATTCCGCTTCCGTGGCGGCCAACTGACCTTGGCGAAGATGGACCAACCACTCAACATCATGTGGTCCCGAGGTCTGCCTACGGACGCCTCGCCGTCCACAGTGACCGTTTCGCAGGACAGCGCGGGCCGCTGGTTCGTCTCCATCCTGTGCGACGACCGGCCGTCGATGCCCAAGCCACCGCATGCCGCCGTGGGTATCGACGCTGGTATCACCAGCCTGTTGACGCTCTCCACTGGGGAGAAGATTGCCAATCCTCGCCATGAGCGCAGGGGCCGCAAATGCCTGGCCAAAGCCCAGCGGGAACTTGCCCGCAAGGCCAAGGGAGACGGGAAGAACCGGGCGAAAGCCAGACTCAAGGTCGGCAGGGCCTACGCGAAGATTACCGACCGTCGCAGGGACTTCCTGCACAAGCTGACCACTCGACTCGTTCGTGAGAACCAAACGATCGTGATCGAGGACCTGACCGTCCGCAACATGCTCCGCAATCGGACACTCGCCCGCGCCATCAGCGATGCGAGCTGGACCGAGATGCGCTCCATGCTGGAGTACAAGGCCGACGGGTACGGGCGTGACCTGGTCGTCGTGGACCGCTGGTTCCCCTCGTCCAAACTGTGCTCGGCCTGCGGCACCATGCAGGGCAAGATGCCGCTCAACGTCCGCGAATGGACGTGCGACTGCGGCACGACCCACGACCGGGACGTGAACGCAGCCAAGAACATCCTGGCCGCCGGGCTGGCGGTTGCAGCCTGTGGAGACAGTGTAAGACCTCAACGGAGCACTCCGAACGGGCAGTTGTCTATGAAGCAGGAACTAGTCCCACCGCCGCGCACACGCGCAGCGGCTCAGCCGCGAGGCTGAGGGGAATCCCCGCCCCCCAGGGGCGGGGACGAAGTCAACGGACCTTCTCCCCCACCCAGCGGGCCAGTTCGAGCGGGCTCAGCGCCGCCACGGGCATCCCGGCCACGACCAGTTGGCCCGCGACCGCCTTCGAGTACCGGGCCGTCCCGGTGTCGTCCAACGCGGCACAGCCGATCAGGTGACAGCCCGAGTCGACCAGCGCCCGGGTCTGCGTGAGCAGCCCGCCGATCGGGCCGCCCTCCTCGAAGTCGCTGATCACGGCGACCAGCGTCCGCGAGGGCACCGTCACCAGCTCACGCGCGTACTTCAGCCCGGCCGCGATGTGCGTCCCGCCGCCCACCCGGACCTCCAGCAGCAGACCCAGCGGATCCTCCACGCGCTCGGTCAGGTCGAGGACCTCGGTGGAGAAGGCGACGAAGTGGGTGCTCAACGACGGCACCCCGGCCAGGATCGAGGCGGTCAGCGCCGCCCAGATCGTCGACGACTCCATCGACCCGGAGACGTCCACGACCAGGATCAGCCGCCAGTCCGCCGCCTTGCGGGCCCTGGTCCGGAACACCGGCCGTTCGGGGACGATCACCGTCCCGCCGCTGCCGTCCTCCGCCGGGCGGGCGGTGACGAGGTTCGCCCGGATCGTCCGGTCCAGGTCCAGCCCGCCCCCGGGACGGCGGCTGGGCCTCGGCACGCTGATCCCGGTCAATGCCGGACGCAGCCTGGTCGCCAGTTCCCGGGTCAGCTCGTCCACCAACCGCCGCACCAGCGGCCGCAACCCGGCGATCCGCGCCTCGGGCAGACCGCCGGCGTGCTCCAGCACGGACCGCAGCAGCTCGACCGACGGCCGGACGGCGCCCGGGTCGATCGCCTCCAGGGCGTCCGTCCGTCCCTGGGCCGCGGCCGCGGCCAGCACCTCCTCCCGGAGGCCCGGCCCGAACAGCGCGGACAGCTCCTCGCCCCACTCCCGCACCCCCGGATACGGCGCCTCCCGGCCGCCCCGCCCGTCGACGCCCGGCCCGGCCCCCTCCCCACGGCCGGTCCCGTACAGCTCGTCCAACGCGGCCGCCACCCGGCCCGCCCGCCCCCGGAAGCCACCCGTCCCCGGCCGCCCCAACAGCAACCGCCACCGCTCGGCGGCGGCGAGGGCGTGGGTGTCGGCGGTGGAGGTGGGGGTGGGCGTGGGCACGGTTGGCGCGGCAGGTACGGCCGTGACGGCTGCGGCGGAAGTGCCGGAAGCGGCGGCGCGCCCGGGAGGGGCTGGGGCGACGACGGAGGCCGGCGCGGGCGAGGCGGGAGCGACGGCGCCGGAGGCGGCAGCGGCACCGGCCGCCGACGCGCCCAGCGCACCGCTCACAGCGGGGGCCGACGCGGGCCCGGCAGACACAGGCGCGGCCGCAGCAACACGCCCGGCAAAGGCGGAAGCCGGACCGGGCGCGGCGGGAGCGACGGCACCGGAGGCGGCAGCGGCACCGGCCGCCGACGCGCCCAACGCACCGCTCACAGCGGGGGCCGACGCGGGCCCGGCAGGCACAGGCGCGGCCCCAGCAGCCCGCCCGGCAAAGGCGGAAGCGGCGACGGGCGCCGGCCCGGGTGAGGTCGGCGGGTGGGCGGGCGGGTTGGCAGCTGCGGGCGGCACGGCGGTCGCGGTGACCGTGGTGCGGGCCGCCGGGAGGAGGTTGCGGTGGGTGAGGGCGGCCCGGGCTGCCAGGTCGGCGCGGGTCCAGGCGGCGAGCAGGGCGGGCGCGACGGTGTCCGGGAGGGCGTGCAGGCGGGTGCCCAGGCGTTCCTCGACCAGGGTCAGGAGCCGGTCGCGGGCGGCCGGGCTGAGGGTGTCGAAGCCGCCGCGCAGCGCGGGGAGCCGGTCCAGGAACGCCGTGTCGGGCAGGGCGGTGACCCGCTCCAGCACCGGCTCCAGCACTTCGGGGGCGGAGGCGAACAGGCCCTCGGCGGCCGTGAGCAGGCCGACCAGCGAGCGCCCGAGCGTGTGCCGGGTGTCCGGGCCGGTGGCGCCGTCGACCCAGGAGGCCGCCCGGCCCCCGAACGCCTCCGGGTCGTCCTGCCCGAGCAGCACCCGCACCGCACCCGCCGCGCCCCGGACCAACGGACTTCCCCCGTCGGCGAGTTCGGCCAGCGCGTGGCGGAGCCTGACCCCGCCCGACCGGTCGGCCCGGCGGGCCAGTTCCACCAGCGCCCGGGCGTCGGCGGGGTCGTCCGACCCGCCCAGCCCCGCCAGTTGGCGCACCGCGGCCACGGTCAGCGGCTCCACGGCGGCCGCGAGCACGTCGGCCCGGGCGTCGTCGCCGCTCGGCGCGAGGCCGGGGACGTGGCCGGCGCGGAGGCGGTCCAGGAGGGCGAGGGCGTCGAGGAGTTCGGGGAGGGTGGCCGACTGGGGCAGGACGGTGGTGAGTTGGGCGAGGCGGGTGTCGGCGAGGGCGGGGAGGCCGCAGGCGGCGGCCTGGGTGAGACCGGTGAGGACGTCGCGGGCGGTGGCTCCGTCGGCCTGCTGCTCGCGGCGCAGGCGTTCGCGGAGGGCCCCCTCGGCGGCCTGGGCGGGGGTGACGCCGCGGGTGCCGGCGACGCCGAGCATGGCGGCGGTGGCCGGGGTCCACTGGACGCGCCAGCGGGTGCCGAGGGTTTCGGTGCCGCCGGCACCGGTGGCGGCGACCGGTTCCGCGTACGGGACGTCGCAGGCGGTGAGGCGGTGGAGGAGCAGTTCGCGCCGGCGGTCGAGGGGTGAGCGCAGCGGGTCGAGGCGCAGGTCGCGCGGGGCGGTCCCGGCGGTGTCGCCGGGACCGGGCAGGCCGAGGTCGGCGAGGAGTGCCTCGACCGCGGGGGCGAGGCCGCTGCGCGGGGCGGCGGGGGCGGCGCGGCCGGTGCGGGTGCCGACCAGGACGCGTTCCAGCGCGCGGGCGACGGCCCGGCCGCGGCCGAGCGGTTCGCCCTGGGCGAGGACGGTCTGGACGGCTTCGACGAGTTCGCCGCGCCCGGGGGCGGCGAGGCCGCGCAGCCGGGCGAGGTCGCCGGCGAGGCGGACGATCTCGCGGGCGTCGGCGGGACCGCAGGGGTGGTCCTGGGTGCGCAGGGCCTCGCAGATGCGGACGGCGGTGTGGGTGAGCGCGTCGGCGAGGCGCTCCGGGTCGCCACCGGCCTCCAGGACGGTGTGCTGCCACTCGGGATCGCGGATGCCGGCCGGGTAGCCGGAGCGGGCGTCGAGCAGGGGGTAGGTGTAGGGGATCAGCGAGACGACGTGGCCGCCGTCCGGCACCGGGTCCCAAGCCGACCGGACGTCAGCCTCGCCCGGCGGGACGTCAGCACCGCTCGGCGGGACGTCGGTGCGGGCCGGCGGGACGTCCGCAGCGGGCGACTCGGGCGGCGGGTCGAGCAGCGCGGGTGCGTGGAAGGCGCCGACCACGGCGGCGACCCGCCGGCCCCCGGCCGTGGCGGCCCGGACGCGGTCCCGCATCCAGGCCTCGCGCCGCAGGTCGTAGGGGTCGACGCCGGTTCCGTCGGCGGCGTCGCGGCGCATGGCCCAGCCGACCAGCAGGGCGGCGCGCCGGACGGCCTCGGGGGTGGAGCCGGGGGCGGCGGTCTCGACCAGGCGGTCCCAGAGGTCGTCGTCGGCGGCGCGCCCGGTGAGGCGGTGGCGCAGCGCGTCGGTGACGCCGGGGCGGTCGTCCGCCGCCGGGTCGCCGGCCGGGCGCCAGGACGGCCCGCGGTGGGCGAGCGGCAGGTCGCAGGCGACCGCCTCGACGCCGTTGCGCCGGGCCCAGCGCAGCGCCGCCAGCTCCGGCGAGAAGTCGGCGAAGGGGTAGAAGGCGAGCCCGGACGCGCCGTCACCGGCCTCGTCGCGCTCCCCGGCGGGGGCGGCGGCGAGGGCGACGGGCGCCTCGGTGGACTCGTCGGCCAGCCAGTCCAGCCAGGGCTGGAACTCGGCGGGCAGCTCGACCAGCACCACCTCGGGCCGGGCGGCGTCGAGCAGCGCGGGCACGACCGCGCTGAGCGAGGGCGCGTGGTGGCGCACCCCGATCAGGTACGGCCCGGGCGCGTCGGTGCCCGCGGCGGCCAGCCGGGCCGCCTCCGCCCGCACCGCGCCGCGCGGGTCGGTGCGTACGTCGGCCGCGGCCCCGCGCGGGTGGGCGGGGCCGGCCGCCACCGCCTCGCGCGGGTCGGCGGACCCGGCCGGTCGTGCTCCGCGGGGCGTGGCCGCGCTGCTCGTCGTCATCGCCTCACGCCTCCAGTGCCGAGCGCAGGTCCCACAGGGTGCGCCAGGTGCCGGCGCCCTGTTCGGCGCGGCGGCGGACCGGGCCGTCCCAGTAGCCGAGGAGCCGGGCGGCGTCGGCCGGGTCGTCCTTGCGGACGACGCCGATCAGCTGGCCGGGGAGCTTGCCGAGCAGGTCGCCGCCGTCGGGCAGGTAGGCGGCCGAGACACCGAGGGCGGTGGCCACCGAGACGGCCTCGGCGGTGCTCATCACGGTGGACGGGCGTTCGACGTCCCAGCCCTCGGTGGAGCGACCGGTGCGCAGGTCACGGAAGGCGGTGACGAGCGCCTCGAGCACCGCGTCGTCCACCGCGTACGGGGCGCCGGCCCGGGCGACGGCGGCGGTGGACTGGCGGCGGACCAGTTCGACCTCGGCGGCGAGGCTGCCGATCGGGCCGACCGTCTCGAAGTTGAACCGCCGCTTGAGGGCGGCGGACATCTCGCTGACGCCCTTGTCGCGCAGGTTGGCGGTGGCGATCAGGGTGAACCCGGCGGCGGCGTGCAGCTGTCCGTCCGGGCTGCCGGCCAACTCGGGGACGGCGACGCGCCGTTCGGAGAGCAGCGAGACCAGGGCGTCCTGGACCTCGGGCAGGCAGCGGGTGACCTCCTCGACCCGGGCGACGGCGCCGGTCGTCATCGCGGTGAGCACCGGCGAGGGCACCAGGGCCTCCCGGCTCGGGCCCTTGGCGAGCAGCAGGGCGTAGTTCCACCCGTACTTGAGCTGGTCCTCGGTGGTGCCGGCGGTGCCCTGGACGGTGAGCGCGCTGGTGCCGCAGACGGCGGCGGCGAGCAGTTCGGAGAGCATCGACTTGGCGGTGCCGGGCTCGCCGACGAGCAGCAGGCCGCGCTCGCCGGCGAGGGTGACGACGCAGCGCTCGACGAGCGCCCGCTCGCCGACGAACTTCTGCTCGATGGCGAGGCTCCTGCGCCCGGCCTTGAGCTTCTCGCCGTCGCTGCCCATCACGAAGGTGACGACGGCGCGCGGGGTGAGCCGCCAGCCGGGCGGGCGGGGGCCGGAGTCGTGCGCGGCCAGGAACTCCAGCTCGGCGGCGTACTTCTCCTCCGGCGGGACGATCTGCCGCACGGCGGGGTGGCCGACCGCCGTGCCGTTGACGGCCGCGTCGTTCACGGCGGGGTTGTTGACGGTGGTGCTCATCGGCGGGCCTTCCTGCGCTTGCCGGTCTGAAGCTCTTCGTAGCCGGGGGTGTCCCCGTCGCCGATCCGCTGCCAGGCCCGGGCGAACAGCTCGGGGACGGACAGGTGCGGCAGGACGGCGTGGTGGGTGGGCAGTTCGTACAGGCCGGCCTTCCAGGTCTCGGCGGGCAGGCCGGGGGCCTTGGCCTCCTGCCAGCCGCCGGGCAGGAAGAGGCTGCGGCCGGCCCGGGCCCGCTTGGCCTCCAGCACCAGGGTGGTGGCGGCGAGTTCGGCGCGGGCCCGCTTCAGCCGGGCGGGCTTCCAGCCCGTCCAGCGGGCGACGTTGCGGTCGGTCGGGTCGGGCAGGGCGAGCAGCTGGAGGTAGAGCGCGGCGGCGTCCTCGCCGAGGCCGTGTGCCCGGGCCACCTCGGCGACCAGACCGGGCACGCTGAGCAGCGGGTTCTGCGCCCAGGCGGTGGGGGCCGCGTCGGACGGTGTTCCGTCGGCCTCCACGGCCGCGGCGGCCCCGGCCCCGTCCGTCTCCCCGGCCCCGTCCGTCTCCCCGGCCCCGGCCCCGGCTGCGGGGTGCACGGGCGGCGCCACCAGCCGGTCCAGCTCCCCGCTCAGGACCGCCTGCAGGGCGAGCCGTTGGCTCCCGAACCAGTAGCTGTCGGAGAGTCCGTCGAGCAGCTCCAGCAGCGGGTCGTCGGCGCCGGTGAGCCCGGCCGGGCGCAGCCAGGCCTCCTCCTGGTCACCGTGGCCGGGGGCGAGGACCAGCGCCTCGCCGCAGCGGACCAGGCCGTCGGCGTCGGCGCCGCCCTCGGCCGGCAGGCCATACCGGGTGCGCAGGAGGGGTGTCAGCTGCTGGTTCTTGACGGTGCGCTTGAGGTCGTAGTCGAGCAGCAGCCCGGGG
The DNA here is from genome assembly GCF_042677465.1 of Kitasatospora sp. NPDC127111. Taxonomy (NCBI): domain Bacteria; kingdom Bacillati; phylum Actinomycetota; class Actinomycetes; order Kitasatosporales; family Streptomycetaceae; genus Kitasatospora; species Kitasatospora sp. NPDC127111. Next base: position 19,706 of record NZ_JBHXTG010000003.1, on the reverse strand, counting down.
TCCGCGAGGCGGGTGCGCAGGGCGGTGGCGGCCTGCGGCAGGAGCGGGCGCAGCGGGCTGTCGGCGGGCAGGTGGTAGGCGAGCCAGCGGAGGGCGTCGACGGCTCCGCCGAGGCCGTTGGCGCCGGGCAGCGCCGCGGGGTCGTCGGCGTGCAGGCGGAGCGGGCCGCCGTCCTGGTCGGCGCGCAGCCGGTAGCCGGTGGTGCGGCTGAGCCAGGCCGTCCGGGCGGGGTTGAGGACCGCCTCGATCTGGCCGACGGGGACGCCGGTGACGGCGGCCTGGGCCTCCTCGGGCAGGGTGACGAGGGTGCCGAACCGCTCGGTCCAGCGGGCGGCCCCGGCCTCGGTGTCGGGCCCGGCGGTCCAGAGGTCCTCCGGTTCGGCCGGCAGCAGCGCGGACCAGACCTCGGCGAGCGCGCTCCGCTCCCGGTCGCGCAGCCAGTCGCGGGCGGCCCTGGCCTCGGTGGACTTGAGGCCGTACTCCTTGAGGCGGTCGGCGGGGAGCACGGCGCCGTACCACTGGAAGAGGGTGCTGGTGGGGCTGAGCAACAGGGTGGCACGGGTGGTGCCGATGCCGGTGCGGGCGGCGAAGGCGGCGGCGTGGGCGGGGTCCCGGTCGGGGGCGCCGTGCGCGGCGAGCTGCTGCCGGAACCGCGCCACCCAGGCCGCGCTGATCCGCTCCTCGGTGTTGCGCTCGGCTGCCGTGCCGAAGTGCGCCACGGGGCCGAACGCGCCGCTCGGGTCGTGGTCGACGGCGAGCCAGTGCACCCGGTCGTCCCGGTGGTGACGGCAACCGAGGACGATCACCGTCCGGTCGCCGTGCCGCAGCACCTGGCCGGCGCGCTTGGGGTGCTTGTGGTTGTGGGTCGTGTCGTTGAGCGGCTCGGTGAGGGTGACCTCCCGCAGGGTGGCGCCGCGGTCGGCGAGCGGGCCCTTCGTCAGCTCGTCCAGCAGCAGCGCCAGGCTGGACCGCTCGGCGCTGCCGGTGAGCGGGGCGGCCGCGGCGTAGGCGAGGGTGCCGAGCCGGCCGAGCAGGTGGAGCCAGGCCTGGTGGTTGTCGCCGCCGCTCAGTTCGATCCGGAGCGGGGTGGCCCAGTCGTCGGTGCCCGCGGGCACGGCGGGCGGGTCGGCGAGGACGGCGGTGACGGCCCGCAGGTTGTTGAGGACCCGCCAGTGCTCGCCGCCCTCCCAGCTCGGGCCGAAGCCGTCGACGCCGGGGAGCAGCAGGCCGGCGGCCGTGCGCAGTTCCTGGTCGCGGCCGTGCGCGGGCCGGTAGGCGTCGGCCCGGGCGGCGCCGCTCTTGGGCCGGGCGGCCTCGGGCTGCGGGACGAACCGGGCGACCCGGTCGAGCAGGTCGGCGGCGGCCCGGGCGAGCCCGGCGACGCCGGCCCGCAGCAGCGGGTGGCCGAGGCCGGGCAGCGCCTCGCCGACCGCGGCGACCGGCACCCGGCTGCGGGACTCCTTGCCGTTGGCCAGCAGGCGACGGCGCCCCTGGACGGTGAGCCAGCGCTGCTCGTCGGCGGCGGCCGGTTCGGTGTCGACCGGCCAGGCGGCGTCGATCAGCCGGGCGGCCTGCTCGTCGGTGACGGCGCGCAGGGTGCGCGAGCCCTCCTCGTCGCGCGGTCGCAGGGCGTGCCAGTGGGCGAGCGGCGGGACGTACGCGGTGCCGGACGCGTCCAGGCCGCCGGGGCGGCAGGGGCGCAGGTCGGCGGTGGTGCCGGCGTCGCCCGCCGCTGCGCTGCGGGCGGAAGCGGCGTGGGCGGAAGCGGCGTGGGCGGAAGCGGCGTGGGCGGAAGCGGCGTGGTCGGAAGCGGCGTGGTCGGTGCCGGAGCGGTCGGACGCGGTGCGGTCGGACGCGGGCAGGGTGAGGGTGAGGCTGCCGCCCTGCTCCTCCACGACCAGCGGGTGGGCGTCGCCGGGCAGGGCGAGCCGGCCGACCGGGAAGCGCCGGGCGTGGCCGCCGCGGCCGGGCAGCACGAGGGTGGTGCCGTCGGCGGTGCCGGTGGTGACCCGGCCGCCGTCCACCCGGACCCAACTGCCGAGCACGACGCCGTCGGTGCCGAGCGGGGTGTCCTCCAGTCCCGGCTGCATCGGCAGCAGCCGGGTGCGCCGCGTGTCGAGCCGGCCGGCGGCCGCGGTGGCGGCGACCCGGGGCGGCTCGGCGGAGCGGCCGAGCGCGCCGGTGGCCGGGTCCAGTTCGACCAGGTGATCGCCGTCCTGGCCCCAGCGGACCGTCCAGTGCCCGGTGCCGTCGCCGATCACGGCGTGCTCGGCGGGCGCCCGGGTGTCGCCGGCGTGCAGCGGGCGCTCGCCGGTGGTCCGCCCGCCGCCGGGCAGCGGGAGGCTGGGGACGCCGGGCTCGTCGTTGCCGCCGTAGTAGCGGACGATGGTCTCGCCGCCGAGCTCGAAGGTCTCGGCGGGGCGGCCGGACCAGTAGGCGCGCTGCTTGCCGTCCCGGTACCAGGCGACCAGCAGCTCGCCGTCGACGTAGCGCAGCCGGGGCCGCTGCCACCGCTCCAGCTTGTCGGGGATGCGCAGGGTGTGTTCGAGCACGATGCCCTGCGGACCGACCACCAGGGCCTGCGCCCCGCGGGCCAGGACCAGGTGCGGCCAGGCCTCCTCGGTGAACAGGTCGTCGGGGAGGGTGCGGCCGGCCGGACCGCCGGGCGCCTCCCCGGGCTCGACGCCGAGCCGGGCGAGCGCCTCCTCCAGGGCGGGCCAGCCGAGTTCGTCGAAGATGCCGTTGCGCAGCGTGCGGGCGAGCAGGCCGGTGACGTCGAGGCCGGCGATCCGCTCGGCGGCGGCCGGGTTCTCGGCGACGATGGCGGGGCGGCTGGTCCGCAGCGAGCGCAGCAGGTCGGTGGCGCTCGCCAGGCCGCGGGCGGCGAGGAGTTCGTCGGCGCGCTCGTCGGACCACTCGACGAACAGCTCGCGCAGCACCGGCAGGGCGGGCAGCTGCTTGGCCACGGCGGCGTCCCAGACGCCCGGGACGGCGGCGCGCAGCGCGGGCCGGAACCGGGGGTCGGCGGCGAGCGCGGCGAGCGGGCGGCTGTCCGGGCCCGAGACGTGCACCCAGTCGGTCAGGCCGAGGACGAGGCCCTCGGCCGGGTCGGCGACCGGGACGCCCTCGGCGAGCAGCAGGTCGAGCACCTCGATCCGGGTGGTGCTGTTGCGGCGGGCGGTGAAGACGTCCACCGGGACGCCGTCGGCGCGCAGCCGGCCGGCCATCCGCGCGACGAGGGCGACGGTCTCGGTGCTGATGCCTCGGGTGCGCCAGCCCCGGCCGAGGTGGCCGAGCCAGCGCTCCAGCCAGGCGGCGGGCGTCTCGGCGGCGGGCGCCTCGGCGGTGGACGGCCCGCCGGTGGCCGCCCCGGCGGCGGGTGCGCCGGGGCCGGCCGGGCCGGTGAGCAGCTGCTCGGCGCCGCTCTCGGCGAGGACGGCGAGCCAGGAGGCGTCCTGGGCGTTCTGGTCGCTCACGCCGGCCGGGTCGGGCAGGATCTCCAGAAGCCGGGCGCGGACGGCCGCGTCGCTGCGGCCGAGCTCGACCACGGCACCGTGCCAGGACTTCCAGAACGCGCCGGGTGCCCGGTTGACGGCCGGTGAGGCGAGCAGTTCGGCCAGCAGCGCCCGCTCGTGCTCGGTGCGGTCCAGCCCGGCGGCCCGGATCAGCGCGCGGGCGTCCTCGGCGACCCCGGCGTACGGGGCCATGCCCGCCGCCGAGCGCTCGGTGCAGAGCTGGCGGAACCGCTGCCAGGCGGTCAGCGGGTCGAGCCGACCGCTCAGCTCCTTGACGTACTGGCGCAGCGACTTGACGGTGAGGGCTCCGGCCAGCGCGAACTCCAGGAAGACGGCGCGCAGTCGCTCCTCGTCCACGGTGAGGTTGTGGGTGCGCTCGGCCTCGCGCGCCTTGCCGAAGTAGGTGGCGGCGTAGGTCTGGTTGCCCTGGGCGAGGAAGATCCGGCCGACCTCCTCGCAGTAGGTGGGCAGGAAGTGCGGCACGGCGCGGCCGAGGCGCACGGCGAGCGCCTCGAAGCCGTCCTTGGCGTGCCCGGGCTTGGACTTGACCTGCCGGGCGAGCCGTTCCATCTCCTTGACCAGGGCGAGCGCGTGGTGCCCGTTGGCCGGGTCGTGGACCAGCGCCCAGGCCGGGAAGCCCAGCGCCTCCTGGCGGACCTGGCCGACCACGGCCGGCTCCGCGGCGGGCGTCAGGCCGAGGAACTCGACGGCGAGGTCCTCGGCGGGGCCGAGCGCGCCGGGCACCAGCCGGACGATGCGGCGCCCGTCGAGCACGGGGTGCGCGTAGCTGCGGGCGGTGAGCACGTCGGCGGGGCTGTCGGGCTGCCCGGCGGCGGGCAGCGTGCCGGGCGGGAGGACCGCTCCGGCGTCGAGCAGACGCTCGTTCAGCCCGGTACCGGCGGTGGCGGTGGTGGCCTTGGCGGACTTGCCGTCGGTGGCCTCGGCGTCCGGCGCCTCGGTGCTGGCGGCCGTGGTGTCGGTGGCGATGGTGGTGGTGCTCATGCGGCTTCCTCCCCGTCGATCGTGCGGCCGGCGTGGAGTGCGGCGGCCATCCGCATGCCCTCGGACCAGGCGACCGGCCCGACGTGCGCGAGCGGCAGGACCTTGCCGTCCGGGCCGGTCCAGCTGAGCGCGCCGGTCTCGCAGGCGTCGTACTCGTAGTAGTCGCCCACCCAGACCCGGGCCTCCAGCGCGGCCCCGCCCTCGACCACGGGCAGCACGGCGTGACCGCCGCGCACCCGGTAGCCGAGCCGGGCGCAGCGGCCCAGCAGCTCGCGCAGCTCCTTGTAGCGGCCGCCGGCGTAGGTGGTGACCTCGGTGCCGGTCGGGGTGCCGGCCCCGGCCTCGGCGTCGTCCGGGCGGTACCAGACCTCCCGGTACAGCTGCTGGACCTGCTGCGTGACGCCGAGTTCGACGGCGAACTCGCGCAGCTCGTCCAGGTCGTCCAGGAGGACGGGGTGGGGTATCCGGATCTCGCCGTCGGTGAGGCGCACGGTGTCCCCGTCGAGGTCGACCAGGCCGAGCCCGCGCTCGGCGTCGGCACCGCGCAGGAACCCGGCGACCGAACCGTCCGCGCCGGTCACCACCAGGTCGCGCAGCACCTCCTGCCAGGCCTCGTCGGCCCAGACGGCGGTGACCACGGCGGCGGGCACCGGCAGCGACCGGACCATCCAGCGCTCGGCGTCCTCCAGGCACCGCCGCCGGTGCGCGGCCAGCCACTCGGTGAGCTGCCGGAGCCCGGTCACCACCGGATCGTCGTTCAGCTTCGACGGCACGGCCTTCAACGGGCGGCCCGCCGCGTTGCGGCACACCACCTTGCCCTCCGGGTCGAGCGCGACCTGGTAGCCGCCCGCTCCCGCTTCCACCCACGCCACGCCGCTCTCCTCCCAGCTGGTCAGTGATGGGAGGAACGTAACGGGACACTCTGACAACGCGACCACCCGGGACCGGCGCCGTCCGTGACGGTCGCTCGGCGGGCCGCGGCGGCGGCGGTGGTGCGCCGTCGAACGGGTCGGCGGCCGGGCCGCCGGGGTGGCCGGCCCCTACGCCGGGAGACCCTTCGCGAGCGGAGACGCGGCCGGCGGGATCGGGGCCGGCGGGATCGGGGCCGGCGCACGGAATCCGCGGAGGATCATGCGGAGGGCGACCGCCAGCTCCCAGGCGAACACCGGGACCGCGGCCAGCGACCCCCACCCCGACAGTTGCCCGTAGCAGCCGAACAGCACGGCGACGGCCGAGGCGAAGATCAGCGGGCCGCCGACCAGGCCGAGGACCGCGATGGACCGGGGCACCAGCCCCGACCGGTACATCAGGTGGGCCACCAGCACGGTGTTCGCGCCCAGGACGAAGTTGGGCCCGAGCAGGAAGGTCCAGTCGTGGACGGCGACGAGGGCCCGTCCGACCGTACGGAGGGTGGCCGCGTCCGTACCGGCCGCGGCACTCCGACGCAGCGTCACGACCGCGAGGAGGCTGACGACGCCCACGCTGATGACGGCCGCCTCCAGGGTGCGCAGGCCGAGGTAGCCGATCGCGGCGCCCTCGCCGTACCGCCTGACGACGGGGAACAGCGCGATCGCCGTGCCGACCACGGCCAGCGCGAGGACCACCTCGAAGAGCGCCCCCAGGAGCACCCGGCCGTCCGGGCCGGGGCCGACGACGAAGTCGGGGTCACTCAACACCGGGCCGTAGAGGACCAGCCCGCCGATCGAGGCGACATGGGTGACCAGGAAGCAGACGCCCGCCGCTGTCGCGAGCCTTCTCGAGGGGACCACAAGAACTCCTTCACCGACACGGGCGTCGTTCGCCGGCTCCGGCCCGCGCCACGCCCAGCCCGAGGTGTACGGCGTACACCTTCGCCGGTGACGCTAGGGTGTACCGCGTACACCTGTCAAGGAAGGGGTCGACCCCGGGTCGGCCCGCAGTCGGCCCGCAGTCGGCCCGCAGTCGACCCGAGGAGAGGCGGCCGGGAGATGGCCCAGCAGACGGACGGCACCACGCGCCGGACCGCGCTCAACCGGGAACGCGTCCTGCGCGCCGCCGTCGCGCACGCCGACCGGTCGGGCATCGAGGCGCTGAGCATGCGCAGCCTCGCCCAGGAGCTGGGCGTCGTGCCGATGGCGCTCTACAAGCACGTGGCGAACAAGGACGAACTCCTCGCCGGGATGGTCGACATCGTCATCGCGGAGATCGGCGAGACCGCGGAGACCGGCCAGAAGGGGGAGGCCGGCCAGAACGGCGGACCGGACGAGGGGTCCGCCCCCACGGGGGACCGAGCGGACTGGAAGGGCGCGGTCCGCCGGCGCATCCTCTCGGCCCGGCGGGCGCTGCTGCGCCACCTGTGGGCCGCGCGCGTCATCGAATCGCGCGCCTCCCCCACCCCCGGGGCCCTCGGCTACCTCGACGCGCTCATCGGAACGTTCCGGTCCGGCGGTCTCTCCGCGGACCTCACCCACCACGCGATGCACGCCCTGGGCAGCAGGGTGTGGGGCTTCACGCAGGAGCTGCTGCCCGCCGCGCCGGACACCGACGGCGAGGCACGGGCCCGGGCGGCGGCGCTCGCCGAGCTGGCCCTCCGGTACCCCCACATCGCCGAGATCGCCGCGGGCGGGACCCATGACGACGACACCGTGGTGGGCCGGGGGTGCGACGACCAGTTCGAGTTCGAGTTCGCGCTCGATCTGCTGCTGGACGGTGTCGAGCGGCTGCACCGGCAGGGCTGGACGTCCGCCGACCGGGCCTGACCCCACGCCCGACCCCGGACCGGCGCGGGGCGGCGGGCGCGCGGGGCGGCGGGCGCGCGGGACGGCGAGCGGCCGCCCGGTACGGCGGACGCCCTACCCGGACCCGGGGCCTACGGGATCGCGAGGCGCAGGATGCGGTCGTCGTCCGGGCCGGGTTCGCCGCGCCCGTCGGTGTTGTTGGTGACCAGCAGCAGGGTGCCGTCGCGGTCGGCGACGACGGTGCGCAGGCGGCCGTAGGTGTGGTCGAGGAACGCCTGCGGGTCCCCGGCGAGGTGGTCGCCGTCGAGCGGGACGCGCCAGAGCCGGGCGCCGCGCAGCGAGGCCACCCAGACGGCGCCGTCGGCGTAGGCGATACCGCTCGGAGAGGCCTCGGAGGGCGGCCACTGGACGACCGGATCGATGAACTCGGGGCGGTTGCCGACGCCCTCGACCTCCGGCCAGCCGTAGTTGCCGCCGGGCCGGACCAGGTTCAGTTCGTCCCAGTCGTCCTGGCCGAACTCGGCGGCCCAGAGGCGCCCTTGGGGATCCCAGGTGAGGCCCTGCACGTTGCGGTGACCGTAGGAGTAGACGGGCGAGCCCGGGAACGGGTTACCGGGTGCGGGGGTGCCGTCGGGGGCGAGACGGAGGATCTTGCCGCCGAGCGAGCCCTTGTCCTGGGCCAGCGAGCCCTTGCTGGTGTCTCCGGTTCCGGCGTAGAGCAGGCCGTCCGGGCCGAACGCGATCCGGCCGCCGTTGTGCCGGGGGCCGCGCGGAATGCCGCTCAACAGGAGTTGGACGTCGCCGAGTTGCCGGGTCGCGGGCCGCGTCGGGTCGTACGGGAAGCGGACGACGCGGTTGTCGTCGGCGGTGCTGAAGTACGCGTAGACCAGGTGGTCGGTGGCGTATCCGGGTGACAGCGCGAGGCCGAGCAGACCGCCCTCGCCGCCGGAGACCACGCCGGGGACGGTGCCGGCCTCGGTCTTGGCGCCGTCCGTCGCCGCGACGCGGATGATCTTCCCGTTGTCCCGCTCCGAGACCAGGAGGTCGCCGTCCGGCAACACCACGAGCCCCCAGGGCGCCTCCAACCCGGAGGCGACCGTCGTCCGCACCACCACCGACGGGGTCTCGGCGGGGGAGGCGGGGGACGCGAGGGTGGGGGTGGCGGGGAGCGGCGAGGGCGCGAAGGTCCGGACGGTCGAGGCCGTGCCGGTGCCGGAGGGGGTGGCGGAGGAGCAGCCCGCGGCCGGACCGAGCAGCAGGGCGAACAGCAGGACAGCGGAACGGCGGAGCACCGGTGGGCCTCCCGGAGCGCGGCGGGTGCGGATGCGGCGCCACCCAGCAGACCACATCCGCCCACCGCACGGACCGCAACCCGCCGCCGGGGCCCCGGACGGAGCCGCCCGCCGCGCCGGGCGCCCCCACGACGGGCCGGGGAGGGCGGCCGGGCAGGCCGGTCCCCCGGTCAGCCCGTCGTCGACACCGTCCTGGTCCCGGCCCTGGGCACGATCACCGGTGCGCCGTCGCCGGGGGCGGCGAGCACGTCGCTGTCGATGTCGTACAGCGCCCGAACCAGCGGCGCGTCCACCACCTCGCGCGGCGCCCCGCAGGCGACGACCGTGCCGTCGCGCAGCGCGACGACGAGGTCCGCGTACCGGGCCGCCGCGGCGAGGTCGTGCAGCACCATGACGACGGTGCGCCCGCCCGCGGCGACCTCCCGGACCAGCTCCAGCACCTCGACGGCGTGGCCGAGGTCGAGCGCGCTGGTCGGCTCGTCCAGCAGGACGACGGGCGCGTCCTGTGCCAACACCATGGCGAGCCAACAGCGTTGACGCTGGCCGCCGGAGAGGCGGTCGAGCCGGCGGTCGGCGAACGCGTCGACGCCGGTGGCCCGCAGCGCCTCGGCGGTGAGCCGTTCGTCGTCCGCCGACCACTGGCGGAACAGCCCCTGGTGCGGGTGGCGGCCGTAGCGGACCAGCCCGGCGACGGTGACCGCCTCGGGCGCCTGCGGGCTCTGCGGGAGCAGCGCGACCCGGTGCGCGGCCTGCCGGGGGCGCAGCCGCCAGATGTCCTGACCGCCGACCAGCACCCGGCCGGCGTCCGGGCGGTGGAGCCGGGCGATCGACCGCAGCAGGGTGGACTTGCCGCAACCGTTCGGGCCGACGATCGCCACCACCCGTCCGGCGGGCAGCGCGAGGTCGACGCCGGTCAGCACCGGGCGCCCGGGGCCGTAGCCGGCGGTGAGTCCTTCGACCGTCAACTCCATGAGCGTCTCCTCCCCGACGGACGGGCGATCAAGTAACAGGTGACACGTAACAGATGACAACTGACAGATTACAGATAACAGATAACAGATTTCATCAGCTGTCATCTGTCAGCAGCCTCCCGTCACAGCTGCTACTTCGCGCCGAGCGCCTTGCCGATGTCGCCGATGACCACGTCGGCGGCGAGCGGGCCGCCACGGGTCGACCAGACCGAACCGTCCACGGTGACGGTGCGGTTGTTCTTCACCGCGCCCAACTCCTGGTAGGCGGGCTTGGACTGGACGTCCTTCAGCGCGGCCTTGCCGTCGTCGGTCAGCGTCGACAGGAACAGCCAGTCGCCGTCGATCTCGTTGATCTTCTCCAGGCTGAGCGCCGGGGTGTGCGCGTTGCCGTCCTTGTCCTGGGTCTTCGGGCGGGTCAGGCCCATGTCCAGGGCGACGCCGCTGGCGAACTGCTTCTTCTCCATCCAGCTCGGCCCGGTGGGGTTCCAGCGGACGATGGAGACGGCGGCGCCCTTGTTCGCGCCCAGCTCGGCGCCGGCCTTGGCGGCCTTGGCGTCGTAGTCGCCGATGACCTTGTTGGCCTGCTCCAGCTTGTTGACGGCGTTTCCGATGCCGCGGAAGGAGAGCTTCCAGTCGTCGGTCGGGGCCATCGTGACCAGGGTCGCCGGGGTGATCTCGCGCAGTTGCTTGAGCATCTGCTCGTCCTGCATGTCGCCGGCCAGGATCAGGTCCGGCTTGGCGGCGATCACCTTGTCCATGACGGGCTGGAGCAGGTTGCCGACCACCGGGATGCCCTGGACCTTGTCCTTGAGGTAGGCGGGCGGCTCGTTGAGGCCCTGGCCGTTGGTGATGCCGACCGGCTTGACGCCGAGGGCGAGCACCGCGTCCAGATCCTCCTGGGTGAGGGTGACGATCCGCTTGGGCTCGGCGGGGATCTCAACGGCCTTACCGGTGGCGTCCTTGACGGTCCGCTTGCCGCCGCCGCCGTTGCCGCCGGCCGCGTCGGCGGCCGGACCGCCGGAGGCGGAGGCCGCGCCCTTGTCGGAGGAGCCCTTGCCGGAGGGGCCGGAGGACCCGCAGCCGCTGAGCAGGAGCGCGGCCGCTCCGGTGGCGGCCAGCGCCTGGACCGCCCGGCGGCGGGCGAGGTGGAGCGGGCTCTGGTCGGTCGACATGTGTGCCTCCGGGCAACGGTGTTGCAGACGTGGTGCGAGCGGTCGGGCGCGAGCGGACGGTTCAGGCGCGTGGCGCGAGCAGCCGGCGCCCGCACCGGCGGACGGTGTGGCGCGGCGCGGCACGGCCGGATCCCGACGATCCGGCGCAGGCCCGACCGGGCATCCGCCGCGATGACCATTAGGTTAGCCTTACCTTATGACATTGTCGCAAGCGGGTGCCGCCGTGCAGGCCCGCACCGAGCCCGACGCCGAGCCCGACCCCGGGGCCCCGCCATCCGGCCCGGCCCGCCGCACCACCCGGCTCACCGTCGTCGGCATCCTCGCGGCCCTGCTCGCCCTGACGGCGCTCTCGCTCTCGGTCGGAGCCGGCGAGGTCGGCCCCGGCCGGGTCCTCGACTACCTGCTGGACCGAGGCGGTGCCCGCGGCGACAGCCGGCTCGCCCTGGTCGTCGGCGACCTGCGGCTCCCCCGTACCCTCACCGCGCTGCTGGTCGGCACCGCACTCGGGGTGGCGGGGGCCCAACTCCAGTCCGTCACCCGCAACCCGCTCGCCGAGACCGGCCTGCTCGGCGTCAACGCGGGCGCCTCGCTCGGCGTCGTGGCCGGCATCGCCCTGCTCGGCGTGCAGACCTCGTACGGCTACCTGGCCTTCGCCTTCGGCGGCGCCGTGCTGGCCAGCACCCTCGTCCTGCTGATCGCCGGCAGCCGGGGCGGCGGCTCGCCGATGCGGCTGGTGCTCGGCGGCTCGGCCGTCGGCGCCACCTTCGGCGGGCTCACCGGCGTCCTGATCGTCAACTCGCCCGAGGCGTACGACCGGTACCGGGTGTGGGTGCTCGGTTCGCTGGCCGGCGTCGAGGGCTGGACGACGCTGCGCCAGCTCGCCCCCGTCCTCGGTGCCGGGTTCCTGGTGGCCGCGTTCACCACCCGCCCGCTCGCCGCGCTCGCCCTCGGCGACGACCTCGCCCGCGGCCTCGGCCACCGCCCCGGCGCCACCCGGGCCGCGGTCGCCACGGCCGTCACGCTGCTCACCGCCTCCGCCGTCGCGCTGGCCGGCCCGATCTCCTTCCTCGGCCTGCTCGCCGGCTTCCTCGCCCGCGCCGCGGCCGGCCCCCGGGTCGGGCGGCTCACCCTGCTCGCCGGGCTGGTCGGCGCGGCCGTCCTGACCGGCGCGGACGTCCTCGCGCGGGTGGTGGCCCGGCCGTTCGAGGCGCCGGTCTCGGTGATCGTCGCCCTGATCGGCGCCCCCACGCTGATCGCCATCGTCCGCTCCCGGAAGACGGCCGCGCTCGGCATGACCGACACCGCGCCCACCGGGTCCGCGCCCTCCCGCGCGGAGGGCGGGGCCGCCAAGCCCGACCTGGTACTGCGGCGCGGCGCGCTCTCCGTCCTACTCCCCCGGCGGTCCGCGCTGGCCGCCGCCGGCCTGGCCGCCGCCCTGCTCGCCGCCGTCGTGGTCTCCGCGCACGCGGGGCAGAGCGAGCTCGACCTCGGCCGCACCTTCCGGGCCGTCTTCGGCTACGGCGACCGGCTCGACGTGCTGCTGGTGCAGAAGTTCCGGCTCGGCCGGATCGTCGCCGGTCTGGCCGCCGGCGCCGCGCTCGGCCTGGCCGGCTGCCTCACCCAGACCCTCGCCCGCAACCGTCTCGCCACCCCCGAGCTGCTCGGGGTCAACGACGGCGCGACCGCCGCCGTGCTGTTCTCCGTCACCGCCTCGGGCACGTTCGGCGCCTGGTGGGCCGGTCCGCTCGGCGCGCTCGCGGCCGTCCTGGTGGTCACCCTGGTCGCCGGCGGGCTCGGCGCCCGCGGCTACCGGGTCCTGGTCGTCGGCCTCGCCATGTCGGCGCTCGCCTCGGCGGTGATCCAGGTGGCGATGGCCCGCCGCTCGCTCAACTCGGCCGGCGCGCTGTACGTCTGGACCTCCGGCAGCCTCAACGGGCGCGACTACGCGGTGGCCACGCCGGTGCTGACCGGGCTGGCGGTCCTGGTACCGCTCGCCCTCGTCGTCGCCCGTCGCCTCGCCGTGCTGCGCTTCGACGACGACGTGGCCGCCTCGCTCGGCGTCGACCCGGCCCGGGTCCGGCTCGCCTGTCTGCTGCTGGCCGTCGCGCTGGCCGGGCTCGCCGTCGGCGTCTGCGGACCGGTCGGCTTCGTGGCGCTGGCCGCGCCCGTGATCGCCGGCCGGCTCGCCGGGCCCGCCCGGGTGCCGGTGCTCGGCGCGGCCCTGGTCGGCGCGGTGCTGGTGGTGCTCGCCGACACGCTCGGCCGGGTGCTGATCGGCGGCGTGGAGATCCCGGTCGGCATCGTCACCACCGTCCTCGGCGGCCCGTTCCTGCTCTGGGTGTTGCTCGGCCGCAAGGGCAACCCCGCCTAGACCCCTGGGAGTTACCGACATGCAGAGTGAACCCGGCTTCGCCGACGGCGGGTTCTGGGCTCGGGTGGCGGCCGAGGGCGCACCGCTGGTCGAGCCCGATCCCGACGACCCGGCGTACCGACTGGTCACCTTCGTCCACCGCGACGAGGACCCGGCCGACCCGTGCGACGCCGTGCTCGCGCTGGTCCACACCGTCACCGACAAGGACCGGCACGCGGGCGACCTCACCCCCCACCTGATGGAGCGCCGGCCGGGCGGGTGGTCGCGCACCTACCGGCTGCGCGCCGACCACCGGGCGTCCTACCAGCTGTACCCCGTCCGGGGCGACGTCCCCGGCACGGCGCGCGCCGACTGGCTGCGGGTGCTGGACGAGGCCCGTCCGGACCCGCTCGCCCGCGGCCCGCGGCTGCCCGCCCGCGACGGCCGCCACCCGTCCTCGGTGCTCGCCCTGCCCGAGGCGCCCGCCCAGCCGTACGCGCGGCGGCGGGACGGCGTGCCGCGCGGGCGGACGGTGGCCGCCGAGGCGGCCGGGCGCCGGGTCGACGTCCACCTGCCGGCCGGGGCCGGTGCCGGGCCGCACCCGGTGGTCGTGCTGCTCGACGGCGAGATGTGGGGCGAGGTGCTCTCCGTCGGCGACACCCTCGACAACCTCGCGGCGGACGGCGTGATCCCGCCCGTCGTCGCGCTGCTCGTCCACACCATGGGCCCGGGCCGTCCGGACGACCTGAGCTGCAACCCCGACTTCGTGGACCTCCTCGCCGACCGGGTGCTCCCGTGGGCGGCCGCCGAGTACGGCACGGCGCTCGCGCCGGACCGCACCGTGATCGCCGGGCAGAGCGCGGGCGGCCTGACCGCCGCCTTCGCGGCCTTCCGCCGGCCCGACCGGTTCGGCAACGCGCTGTCGCAGTCCGGCTCGTTCTGGTGGCCGGACGGGACGGAGTTCGACGAGGGCAGCGAGTGGCTCACCCGGCAGTTCGCGGCGGGGCGGCGTCGGGAGGCGAGGTTCTACGTCGAGGTGGGGCTGCAGGAGTGGATGCTGCTGCCCCAGAACCGGCACCTGCGGGACGTGCTGATCGCGCGCGGCTACGACCTGGCGTACCGCGAGTTCAACGGCGGCCACGACTACGCCTGTTGGCGCGGCGGCCTGGCGGACGGGCTCGCCCACCTGCTGGGTTCGCCCGGGCGCGCGGCGGCGGATCTCCCGCAGACCGTCCGGGCCGGGGGCGCGGCGGAATGATCCTCCGGCGGGCCCTCACCCCTCGGGAGTCGCAAGACGGCCGGCGGGCCGACGGGCCTTGTCGGCGCGCACGCTCCACCAGACGGAGCCGAGCAGCATGACGCCCGGGGCGATGCCCGCGACCGCCGCGATCACGGCGGCGGAGGCGCCGCACACCGCCAGGACGAGACCGGCGCCGCCGCAGGCGGACATCGCCGCCGCGAGCAGCCGGATCGACGGCATCCGCCAGACGACCGCGAGGCCGAAGAAGTGCAGGCCGACCACCAGCGCGATCCAGGCGACCGAGGCGCGTGTGGCGTGCAGCACGGGGTTGATGAGGACGAGGCCGGCCAGGCCGACCACCACCTCCGCCGCCACCACGAGGCGGTAGCCGCGGCCGAAGAGCGGCGCTGCCGCGCGGTCCGCGGCGGCCCGGGGCGTGCGGCCGCGGCGCAGCGCGATGAACAGCCCGACGAACGTGCCGATCGCGAGCACGCGCAGCGGAACGCCCACGGCCGTCGGCAGGTTGCCCGCGCTCGCCACGACGAAGACGAGCCCGAAGATCGCGCCGATGAGCCGGCCGGTCTGGTTCGATGTCACACGCGCAGTCTCGCCGATGTTGATCATCATGCCAAGCGCGGCCTCCCGCCCCCGGGCCGGAGCACCCCGGCCGCGCGGCTGCCGAGTCGGTCCGGCGCGCGCGGCACCGGTGTGTTGGAGCCATGGTTCGTGAGCGATCGTCCATTAGTGTGCGTCCGAGGTGACAGCTGACGTCACAGCGACGAAAGGACTGATCATGGTCGAGAACTACACCGATCTGCCGGCGCCGGAGTCGGTGCGCATCATCGACTTCGACGAGGCGAAGGTCGTCCCGGGGATCGTGCCGGCCACCTTCATCCTCATCGTCACCGGGGTGATGCCCTACCAGAACATGACGGTCCGCCTGTCGCCGCGGGTCTACATCGAGCGGCCGGACTACTGGGGCATCGAGGTCGTCGGCTCGCTGCCCGGCATCGGCATCCCCGCCACCGCCCCGTACACCGTGTCCCTGCCGCTGGACGGCGTCCTCGGGACAAGGGGGATCGAGGTGATCGGGGCGAACCGGACCGAGCAGATCGCCGTGCCGTAGCCGCGCCCGGCCGCTCCCTCAGGATCCGCGCCCGACTCTGAGACCGACTCGGCGGCCCGGCTCAGCCGCCCGGTTCAGCCATGCGGTTCAACCATGCGGTTCAACCGCCCCGCTTCGCGGATCCCGGGGAGGGGGGCGGCGCATCCGGGGGGCGGCGCCCGCCACGTCGGCCACACCGGGGTCCTCCGCCCGTGGCGGGGGCGCGGGCTGGCGCGGGCACTCAAGACCCACGCCGCCCACCGGCTGGTCGCCGACGGCGCGCGGACCGCGCACACCGAGGCCGAGGCGGCCAACGCCGCGATGGTCGCGGTCAGTTCGGCCCTCGGCCACCGGTGGGGACGGGGCCACCACCGACTGGTCACGGGCCTCTGACCCCGCCCGGCGGCGGCCCGTCACTTGCTCTGCAGCGCTCCCAGCGGGTCGGGGTCCCGCTCCAGCGCGGTGACCGCCGCCTTCCAGGCGGTGTCCTCGACGCGGAGGGCGCTGCGCAGGAAGGCCGTGGTGAGCCGCTGGACCAGGGCGACGCGTGCGGGGTTCTCGTCCGTCGTCTCGGCGACCTCGTACCCGGAGACGCCGCCGAGCGAGTGCTCCGCCCCGAACAGCGTGAGCAGGCTCTTGCCGCCCGGGCTGTGGGTGTAGGGGTCGGTGAACCAGTCCGGCCCGCGCGTGGAGAGGTGGGACTGGTCGCGGTCCCCGGCGACGATGAGGGCCGGCGCGGTCATGGTGTCGAAGGACGGCCGCAGGAAGGGGAAGTGCTCGGCGGCGAACGGGGTCAGGTCGTCGCCCAGGCCGGTCAGGGCGAGCAGCACACCCGCCTTGACCCGCGAATCGGACAGGTCCTCACCGGGGACCCCGTCGGCGTCGAGGACGCGCGCGCCCAGCAGCGCGCTCGCGGTCTGGGCTCCCCAGGAGTGGCCGGCCACGGCGACGCGACCGCGGTCGAGCCGCCCGGCGAGGCCGGGCACGGAGGACTCCAGCACGTCGAGGCCGTCCAGTACGCGCCGGAGGTCCTCGATGCGCAGGCGCCAGATCCGCGGCGTACGGGGGTCCTCGGCGGAAATGCCCAGCGACCTGGAGTCGAGGTGGGTGGGCTGCAGGACGGCGAAACCGTGCGCGGCCCAGTGGTCCGCCAGTGGCGCGTAGCCGTTCATCGACCAGCCGAAGCCGTGTGAGAAGACGATGACGGGCAGCTCGCGGCCGGTAGCGGGCGCGGACACCCGGACCTGGAGGTCCTCGCCGCGGCCCGGAGCGGGCAGGACGACCGGCTTCACGGATATCACCGGGGTCGGCGCGCTCGCGCTCTGCTGCGGGTGCGCGGTGTTCGAGTCGGACATCGACGGTCCTTCCGTTCGGTTTCTTCGCGTGCTTGGGGGCGCGATCGGCGGTGATCGGTGGCGATCGGCTGCGACCTGCAGCAGCCGGGTGGCGAGCGTGGGGTGACCGGCCGCGATCGATGACGCGCGACGACGGTCGCGGCGTCAGGAGCCGGTGGCGGTGGCGGTGGCGATGGACGGCCTGGCCGCCGGTCCGGCGGCCTGCCATCATGAGTGAAACGGAACCTCGTTCCGGAAATGACGATACGGAACAGCGTTCCGCTTTGCAAGGCTCACGGAAGGAGCGCCACGGTGAACGACAGCGGCCAGAGCACGGGAAGCGCGGCCGGGCCCAGGCGCAAGGACGCCCGGCGCAACCAGCAGACCCTGCTGGACGCGGCCGCCGCGGTCTTCGTCGCCTCGGGCGTGGAGGCGCCGGTGCGCGACATCGCGGCCGAGGCCGGCGTGGGGGTGGGCACGATCTACCGCCACTTCCCCACCAGGGCGGACCTCGTCATCGCCGTCTACCGTCACCAGGTCGACGCCTGCGCCGAGGCCGGCCCGGCCCTGCTGGCGGCCGGCCCGACGGCCCACGCCGCCCTCGAACGGTGGGTCGGCCTCTTCGTGGACTTCCTGGTCACCAAGCACGGCCTGGCGTCCGCGATGCAGGCCGACAACGCCGGCTTCGAGGCGCTGCACGCCTATTTCCTCGACCGCCTGCTGCCGGTGTGCGCCCAGCTCCTCGACGCCGCTGCCGCCGCCGGTGAGATCCGCGCCGGTGTCGACGCCTACCAACTCATGCGCGGCATCGGGAACCTCTGCATCGGTGCCGACAGCGACCCCCGCTACGACGCGCGGCAGCTGGTCGCGCTCCTCGTCGCGGGGCTGCGCCTGCCACGCTGACCCGCGGCCCCCGTGAACGGCGTGCGCGCGGCGACCCCCGCCCCCGCTTTACCGCCCCCGCTCTACCGCCCCCTCTACCGCCGCTGGCTACCGGCCGCCGAGCAGGGAGGGGCCGGCCTGGCTGGCCACCAGTTCGCGGTACGGGAGGCAGCGGGTCAGCAGCGTGGGGTGGTCGGCGGCGTCCACCACCGTGCCGTGGTTCATCATGATCACGTGGTCGGCGCGCTGGACCGTGGTGAGCCGGTGGGCGACCACGACCACGGCCCGGTGGCGGGCCAGGTGTTCCACGAGCTCGCGGAAGCGCAGCTCGTTGAGCCCGTCCAGCTGGCTGGTGGGCTCGTCGAGCAGGACGATGTCGGCGTCGCTGAGCAGCGCCCGGGCCAGCGCCATCCGCTGGCGCTGGCCGCCGGAGAGGTCCGACTCCCGCCCCAGCACGGTGTCGAGGCCCTGCGGGAGCCGGGCGACGTCCTCGGTCAGGCCGACGGCGGCCAGCGCCCCCACCAGCTCCGCGTCGCCGGCCGGCTCCGCGTCACCGGCCTCGCCGGCGGGCCGGCCGAGCCGGAGGTTCTCCCGGGCCGTGGCCTCCAGCAGGGTGAACGCCTGGTCCACGTAGGCCATCCGGGCGCGCAGCGCGTCCAGCGGCCAGCTCCGGGCGTCGTGGCCGAGGACGCTGACCGTCCCGGCGGAGGGCCGGACGAAGCGGCCGATGAGCGCGAGGGCGGTGCTCTTCCCGGCACCCGAGGGCCCCACGACGGCCGTCAGCCCGGTGCGCGGAACGCTGAAGGAGACGGACCGGAGAGCGGCCTCCTCCGAGCCGGCATGGGTGTAGGAGACGTTGCGGAAGACCACGGCCGGGGCGTCCGGCGCCGGGGTGGGGGCGGTCCGGCCGGCGTCGTCGGAGTCGGTCTCCAGCGGCATCGCCAGCAGTTCGTTGCAGCGGTCCCGGGCGGCCAGCCCGGCCTGGAGCCGGCCGAAGCCGGTCGCCAGCGTGTTCACCGACGGGACGGTCTGCAGCAGGTAGAGCAGGAACGCGGCGAAGGCCGCCACCCCGAGGTCGCCGGCGGCCAGTCGGGCGCCGCCGGTGAGGATCACCGCGATCATCGCGAACTGGTTGCCGAGCGTCAGCACGGCCGGCACCAGGGCGCCGAGCCGGGCCCCGGTCAGCGAGACCGCGCGCAGCCGCTCGGCGTCCTCGGCCAGGACGCGGTCCGCCACCGGTTCGGCCCGGTACGCCTTGATGGTGGTGAGGGCCTCCAGGTTCGCCGTGAACCGCTGGGCGATCCGCCCGACCGCGTCCTGCTGCCCGGTCACGTTGGACCGCATCCGGCGCAGGATCAGCAGCACCAGGACGGTCAGGACGGCGAGCGCGGCCACGGTGACCGCGGTGAGCACCCAGTCGATCCACAGCATCACGGCGAGCGTGGCGGTGACGCTGAGCGCGGCCAGCGGGAGCTGGGTCGCCACCTCGACCACCTGGCGCAGCAGCTGCGCGTCGGAGGTGACGCGCGCCGCGAGGTCGCCGGTGCCGCTGGCCCGCACCACGGGCAGCGGCAGTCGCAGCGCGTGCGCCATGATGCCGATCCGCAGGTGGTAGGTCATCCGCTCGCCGATCCGGGCGAGTTGGAAACCGGAGAGGGCCTGGGCCAGCGCCCCGCCGACGGCGGCCGCGCCCATCATCAGCAGGCCGGGGGTGAGCGAGCGGTGGGCGGAGAAGTCACCGACGATCTTCTGGACCAGCAGCGGGAGGGCGAGTCCGGCGGCGGTGGCCGCCACGGCGAGCAGCAGGGCGACGGCGAGCCGGACGGGCTGGGCGGCGAGTTCGCGGCGCAGCCGGACCGGCGGCGCGGGGTCGGCGGCGTTGGGGGGCTGGTCGGCCACGGGGTGCCTCTCTGCTGGGTCGGGCGGTTCGCTGCGGCCGGCCGGCGGGTGCCCGGCCGACGACGGACCGGGCCGCAGCGGTGACCGCTGCGGCCCGGTGGCCGGCCCGGGGTGCCGGGGGAACCCCGCCCGCCCCCCAAGCGGGCCCCCCCCCCGGGGGGGGGGGGCGGGGAGGGGGCCACCCGCGGTGTGGCCCGGGGGGGGGGCGCGGTGTTGGGCGGGGGCTT
>NZ_JBHXTG010000002.1:197810-295045 GCF_042677465.1 Kitasatospora sp. NPDC127111 | reverse complement strand
GCCGGGGCCATATCACCAGCACCACCGGCAGCGCCAGGTACCCGAACCGCCCGGCCGGCGCCAGCATGAACGCGATCGCCAGCCCGGCCGCGAGCAGGTCGGCGGCGGCGATCGCGGAGACCGGCGGCCGGGCCAGCAGCCAGATCGCCACCCCCAGCCCGCCCACCGTCATCAGCGCCAGCGACACGGTGTGCCCGGTGGGCCCGAAGCCGGCCAGGACCTTGCCGGGCAGCGGGCTGCCGGCCGGCGTGTGGATCGCGGTCAGCCCCAGCGGGAACCGCACCACCTGTTCCCGCAGCGCGTCCGCCCGGGCCACCGCCGCGGGCACGATCACCGCCAGGCCGGCGCCGAGCGCGGTCAGCCCGGCCCGGGCGGCCGGCCGCCGCCCGTACAGCCGCCAGAGCAGCAGGACGGCCACCGGCAGCGCCGGCCAGGCCGTCCACTTCAGCGTGCAGGCCAGCGCCAGGACCAGCCCGGCGCCGATGGTGCGGTCGCGTTCGGCGAGTGCCATGGCCAGGCAGCAGACCCCGATCAGCGGCAGGTCCACCCCGCCGACCACCAGCGCGAGCGCTATCAGCGGCGAGGCGGTGAGGACGGTCAGCGGCAGCAGCGGGGCGCGGTCCAGGGTCGGCCGCAGCAGGCGCCAGCTGGCCAGCAGACAGGCCAGGAAGGTCAGCGCGAACCAGATCCGGGCGTCCCCGACCACCTGGGACACCGGGTTGCCGCTGCCCACCAGGGCGCGCGGCATCCCGAACAGGGTCATGGCCGGCAGGTACGGGTTGTAGTCGGTGACGACCACCGGGTTCGGCAGGTACGGGCTGCCGGTGGTGAGCAGCAGGTGCGCCGAGCGCTCCACCACCATCACCTCGGACTGGTGTCGGCCCTCCAGGGCCAGGATGGCGAGCGGTACGAGGACGGCGCCCAGCAGGGCGGCCCCGGCTCCGGCGCGGGCGGCGAACCGGCGCGGCAGGACGAGGCAGAACAGGCCCGCGAGGGCGTACGCGGGGGCGGCGACGGCGCCCCAGAGCCGTTGGTTGGGGAGGTCGGAGACCAGGGGGAAGGCGGCCGCCCAGCCGGCCGCGATCAGGCAGCCGAGCAACTGGACGCGGCGCATCGAGGCGAGCCCGGCCGGATTCAGCCGATCGGGCGTGGGCGGAAACGTGTTCTCACCACGCTGACGGGGGAACGGCCGGGGTCCGAGGCCTCGGCGCAGGCGCGCGGGCCTGTCCGTCGTCGCCGTCGGCGCCGTGGGTGCGGCGGGGTCCGGCGCTCTGGTACGGCCGGTGAAGCGGCCGCGCGGGCGGGAGAAGCCGGGCGTGCGGGTGCTCACCATGGTGGAAGGTTATTGGTGGGGGCGGTGTCGTGTCGCCATCCCGTCCCGGGGAGTGTCTCCGGACACGGGCGGGGCCGCCGGGATCCGGTCATCGCTCGGCGGCCCCTCTGCTGCTTCCGGCGGCTCAGCCGAGCTTGCTGTCGGCCGTGCTGTCGACGGCGGCGCCGGCCTCCGCCGGCTGCTCCGCGCTCTCCAGCTTGGAGTGCTTGATGCTGTAGCCGAAGTAGACGGCCAGGGCGATCACCAGCGCGACCCCACCGGCCTCGAAGGTGTCGGCGTGCAGGCCGGTGATCAGGTAGACGCAGAAGGCGACGCTGAGCACCGGGACGACCGGGTAGCCGGGCACCTTGAAGCCGCGCGGCAGGTCGGGCTGGGTGCGGCGCAGGACGATCACGCCGATGGAGACCACCGAGAAGGCGATCAGGGTGCCGAGGCTGGTGATGTCGGCCAGCTTCTCCAGCGGGATGAAGGCCGCCAGCGCGCCGACGCCGACGCCGACCACGATGGTGTTCCAGATCGGGGTGCCGGTGCGGGGCGAGAGCTGGGCGAAGCGCTTGGGCAGCATGCCGTCGCGGCCCATCGAGTACAGGATGCGGGTCTGGCCGTAGATCACCACGAGGGTGATCGAGAAGATCGAGATGATCGCGCCGATCGCGAAGACCATCGCCGGCCAGCTCTGGCCGGTGATGTCCTGCAGGATCTGGGCGAGGCCGGCCTCCTGGCCGTCGAACTTCTCCCAGGGCTGGGCGCCGATGCCGGCCAGGGCCACCAGGATGTACAGCAGGGTGACCACGACCAGCGAGATGATGATCGCCAGCGGCAGGGTGCGGCGCGGGTTCTTGACCTCCTCACCGGCGGTGGACACGGCGTCCAGGCCGATGAACGAGAAGAAGATGCTGGACGCCGCGACCTGGACGCCGCCGATGCCGAGCGGCATGAACGGGGTCAGGTTGCCGGAGTGGAAGCCGGTCAGGGCGACGCCGATGAAGAGCAGCAGGATGAGGATCTTGATGCCGACCATGGCCGCGTTGACCTTCACCGACTCGCTGACGCCGCGGACCAGCAGGACGCAGACCATCGCGACCAGCAGCAGCGCCGGCAGGTTGAACCAGTGGGTGGCGTCGGGCGCGCCGGCGAACCGCTCCGGGATCTGGAACCCGAAGGCCAGGTCGAAGAACTTGTTCAGGTACTCGGCCCAGCTCACCGCGATCGCGGAGGCCGAGACGCCGTACTCCATCAGCAGGCAGATGCCGACCGCGAAGGCGACGCCCTCGCCGAGGGTGGCGTAGGCGTACGAGTACGAGGAGCCGGAGACCGGGATCGCGGAGGCCATCTCGGCGTAGCAGAGCGCGGTGAGACCGGCGGTGACCGCGGCGATCACGAAGGAGATGATCACGGCCGGGCCGGCCGACGGCACCGCGGAGTTCAGCACGAAGAAGATGCCGGTGCCGATGGTGGCGCCGATGCCGATCGAGGAGAGCTGCCAGAGGCCGATCGAGCGGCGCAGGTGGATGCCGGAGCGTCCGCCCTCCTCGGGCGCGCCGGCGGGGAGGGCGTCCTTGCCCTCGCTCTCGGCGATCAGGGTGGCGACGGGCTTGCGCCGCAGCAGGCGCGCGCCGAGGGTGTTGCTGGCCAAAACGGGGGTCCTTCTAGGCGAGGGAGGGTGTCCTAGCGGCAGGTCCACCTTTGAAACGTGGGGTGTCATCAGGGACCAACCGAACAAACATGGGACAGTACCCCGCGAAGGCACCAGTGTCGCAAACGAACAGTCGATCCGCACGCATTGTACGAATTGTCACATCGGCCTGTACAAACCGGACACTTCGCAGACGGCGGATCTTCCTCGGAGCGGCTAAGCCGCAGGTCAGCGCCGCCACGGCCGGCGAGCGCCGGTCACCTCACCCGCCGAGGACGGCGGCCATCACCGAGCGGGCGACCGGAGCGGCCAGCGCGCCACCGGTGACGTCGGTGGCGTCACCGTCCGCGATCACCACGGCGACCGCGACCGGCGGCACCGCGTCCGACCCCTCGGGCCTCGCCCAGGCGATGAACCACGCGTACGGCGTGCCGGCGTTGTCCACGCCGTGCTGGGCGGTGCCGGTCTTGCCGCCGACCACCGCGCCGGCGATCCGGGCCGCCCGCCCGGTGCCGTTCTCCACCGCGTCCGTCATCATCTCCCGCACCTGCCCGGCCACCGCCGGGCTCATCGCCCGCCGGTAGACGGCGGGCCGCACCGACCGCACGGTGGTCCCGTCGTCCTTCGTCAGCTCGTCCACAAGCTGTGGACGCATCACCGTGCCGTCGTTGGCGACCCCGGCCGCGACCATCGCCATCACCAGCGGGGTGGCCGCGGTGTCGAACTGGCCGATCGAGGAGAGCGCCAGCTGGGACTCGTCCATCGCGGTGTCGAAGTTCGAGCGGGCCGGCCGCACCGGCACGTCCAGCTCCTGATCGTTGAAGCCGAACGCCTCCGCCATCGCCACCATGTTCTCCAGCCCCACCCGGACCCCGAGGTAGCCCATGACGCTGTTGCAGCTGTGGACCATCGCGGCGTCCAACGACAGCCCCGGCTCGTCACAGGCCGGGGTGTCGTTGACCAGTGGCGTGGTGGTCCCCGGCAGCACGTACGGGTACGGCGCACCGGTCGGCGCGTCGGGGTCGGTCACCACGCCGCTCTGCAGCGCGGCCGCCGCGGTGACGACCTTGAAGGTCGAGCCGGGCGGGTAGGTCTGGCGCAGCGCCCGGTTGAGCATCGGCTGGTCGGGGTCGGCCTGCAACCGGTTCCAGGCCTCCTGGTCCGCGGCCGAGGAGCCCGCGAAGCTCCCCGGGTCGTACGAGGGGGTGCTGGCCAGCGCCAGGATCCGGCCGGTGGCCGGCTCGATCGCGGCGACCGCGCCCCGCTGGTTCCCCAGCCCGCGCATCGCGGCCTGCTGGGCGGCCCGGTCGATGGTGGTGCGCACGTCGCCGCCGGGATTCCGTCGGCGGGCCACGGCGTCCCGGACCGGCCAGGTCGCCAGCCGGCTGTCCGTGCCGGAGAGCAGGGCGTCCTCGGTCCCCTCCAGCTGGGTGTTCCCGTACGCCTGCGAGGCGTAGCCGGTGACGGCCGCGTACAACGGACCGTCGGTGTACGTGCGCTTGTAGTCGTACCGGCCGCCGGTCGGCTCGGAACCGGTGACGCTGTCGGCCCCGACCCGGATGTCGCCGCGCGGCCGCGCGTACCGCTCGATGGTGAGCCGCTGGTTCGCCTCGTTGTGGTTCAGCTCCTCGGCCCGGAACACCTGTACCCGGGTCGCCTGGACGCAGAGCGCCGCGATCAGCAGCAGGCAGAAGGTGCCGGCCCGGCGGCCGGTGACCGAGATCCCGGGCAGGCCCTGCGGCCCGCCGCCCCCGCCGCGGCCGGGCGCCATCAGCCCTCCCCGGGCGCGGGCCGGCGGGCCAGGTCACTCATCCTGACCAGCAGCGCCACGATGATCCAGTTGGTGACCACCGAGGAGCCGCCCTGAGCGACGAACGGCAGGGTCATCCCGGTCAGCGGGATGAGGTCCAGCACCCCGCCGGCCACCACGAACACCTGCAGGCCGACGATCGCCGCCAGCCCGATCGCCAGCAGCCGCCCGAACGGGTCGGGCAGCGCGATGCCCGTCCGGAAACCCCGGGAGACCAGCAGCGCGTACAGCAGGAAGACCGCCATCAGCCCGGTCAGGCCCAGCTCCTCGCCGATGGTGGCGAGGATGAAGTCGGACTTGGCGGCGAAGCCGATCAGCACGGAGTGCCCGTTGCCCAGCCCGGCACCCAGCTCACCTCCCCAGGCGAAGGCGAACAGCGACTGGGCGATCTGGTTGGCTCCCCGGCCGGCCGCGATCGAACCCAGCGGGTCCAGCCAGTCGTCCACCCGGCCGCGCACGTGCGGCGAGAGCCGGCCGACCCCGACCGCCGCCACCGCGGCCAGCACCAGCCCGATCGCGACCCAGCCGCTGCGCGCGGTGGCCACGTAGAGCATCACCACGAACAGCCCGAAGAACAGCAGCGAGGTGCCGAGGTCGGTCTCCAGGACGAGCACGCCGACGAAGGCGGCCCAGACCAGCAGGACCGGCCCGAGCACCCGCCCGGGCGGCAGCCGGAACCCGAGCACCCGGCGGCCGGTCAGCGCCAGCGCGTCCCGGTGCACCGCCAGGTAGGCGGCGAAGAAGACCGCCAGCAGGATCTTGGCGAACTCCCCCGGCTGGAAGGACAGCGAGCCGACGGTGACCCAGATCCGCGAGCCGTACACCGGCGGGAAGAGCACCGGCAGCACCAGCAGCACCAGCGCCACCAGCGCCCCGAGGTACGCGTAGCGCTGCAGCCGCCGGTGGTCGCGCACCAGCAGGACGACCGCGATGAACAGGCCCACCCCGAGCGTCGACCAGAGCAACTGGGCGGGCGCCGCGCCGCTGCCCGGCGTCGCCCGGTCCAGGCGGTAGATGACGACCAGGCCGATCCCGTTGAGCAGCACGCCGATCGGCAGCGGCAGCGGATCGGCGTACGGCGCCCTCCAGCGGACCACCGCGTGCGCCAGCAGGGCGAGCACGCCCAGCGCGGCGCCGTACTCGCCCGCGTCGGCCGGCACCGTGCCGTCGAGGTTGACCCCGACCTCGGCGTAGCCGAGGACGGCGATCAGCACGGCGGCCAGCACCAGTACGAGCTCGGTGTTGCGCCGGGTGGGCACCGGCCGGCGCGGCCGGCCGGCGGCTCCCGGCACGGCGGAGGATGTCGCCACGGACCGTCCTGGGTGTCCTGACTGCGGTGGTGGTGGGGCCCCGGGGTGCGCGCCGCGGCGACGCCGGGACGGCGGCGCCCGTGCCCCGTTCGTCACCCTAACGAGCACTATCCGCCGCCCCGGCCTCTTTCGCCCGGTGTGTCCGGCATCGACCGGGCGCCGACCGGAGCCCGCCGGAGCCCGCCGCGGAGCCCCGCACCCGATCGTCCACCGGCGCCCGGGAGTTCACGCCGGAGCCCGGTCGTTCGCGCACCGGACCACGTTGGCCACGGCGAACTGATGATCCCTAGGATCGGCGGGTGATTACCGGACGACGACCGAAGGCCAGGCTCGGCAGCCTGCTGGCCGCCCTGGCGATAACAGGCGGTGCGCTGCTCAGCGGCCTGCCCGCCCATGCCGACGAACCATCAGCCGGCGCCGCCGCCGGCAAGGAAGCCCCACGGGTCGACCTCGTGCTCGATGTCAGCGGCTCCATGCGCGCCACCGACATCCAGGGCAAGAGCCGCATCGCGGTGGCCCAGCAGTCACTGAACGAGGTGATCGACGCCCTGCCCGCGGAGACCGAGTTCGGCATCCGCACCCTCGGCGCCAACTACCCCGGCGACGACAAGGCCCAGGGCTGCCAGGACACCAAGCAGCTCTTCCCGGTCGGCAAGACCAACAAGACCGAGGCCAAGACCGCCGTCGCCACCCTGCGCCCGACCGGCTGGACCCCGATCGGCCTGGCCCTGCGCGGCGCCGCCCAGGACCTCGGCAAGGGCGAGACCACCCGCCGGGTGGTGCTGATCACCGACGGCGAGGACTCCTGCGCCCCGCCGGACCCCTGCGACGTGGCCCGCGAGCTCGCCGCCCAGGGCATCCACCTGGTGATCGACACCCTGGGCCTGGCCCACGACGACAAGACCCGCCAGCAGCTGCTCTGCATCGCCAACGCCACCGGCGGCACCTACACCGACGTCCGCACCCAGGAACAGCTCACCGACAAGGTGAAGCAGCTGGTCGACCGCTCCAACGACACCTACACGGTGACCCCCGTGAAGACCGCGGGCACCGACAAGTGCGAGAACGCGCCGGTCCTCACCCCCGGCGTCTACAGCGACCGCGAGAAGTTCTCCGAGCACCGCGTCTACCGCGTCCCGGTCAAGGCCGGACAGGAACTGCGCGCCTCGGTCAGCGTCGCACTCGACCGGGCCGTCGCCCGCGACTACGGCGTACTGCTCCAGGCCACCAGCACCACCGGCCAGGAACTGGTCCGCGGCACCGACGCCGGCAGCGGCCGGACCGACGTGATCTCCACCGGCCTGCGCTGGTCCACCGACGACTCCAAGGGCTACGCCACCGCGACGCCGTCCGCGTCCGCGAGCGGCAAGCCGGAGACCACCGTCTGCCTGGTCGTCAGCAACTCGCTGGCCGCCCAGCCCGGCGTCCAGGCCGAACCCGGCCTGCCGCTGGAGCTGACCGTCGACCTCACCGCCGCCTCGCCCGCCCCGGACGGCCCGGCGATGGGTCTCGGCCGCGGCTGGATCCTGCTGCTGGTGCTCACCCTGGCCGGCCTGCTCACCGGCCTCGTCTTCGGCTGGATCGCACGCTGGCGGATCGCTGTCTGGCGGGAGAACTGACCATGCGCACCTCGACGAACCGCAACCTCCTCCGCGGCGCGCTCACCGCGCTCGCCCTGCTGCCCGCCCTGGCGGTCGCGGCCCCGGCCGCCTCCGCCGCCTCGCCGTCCCCCACGCCGAGCTCCAGCGGCACCCCCGCCCCGGCCACCAAGGCCGGGACGTCCTTCCTCACCGCGATCAACCTCGCCCCCCACCAGGACGCCAACGTCGCCGCGTCCACCGGCGACTACCTGTACTGGGCGTTCGGCGCCTCCGAGGGCCAGACCCCGACGGTCGGCCTGACCGTCAACCTGGCCCCCGCGGCCGACCGGCACGGCCCGCAGACCTGGAGCGTCGAGGTGTTCGACGGGCTGCGCCGCCGCCAGTCCTGCACCGCCGGCACCCAGAACGCGACCGCCGAGCCCGGCGCCCCGTCGCTCGCGCTCAGCTGCACCCTGCGCGAGGTCCGCTCCTGGGCCGAGCCGTGGTCCGGCGACCCGCTGCCCGGCACCTACTACGTCCGGCTCTCGGTCTCCGACGTCCCGCAGCCCGACCTCGGCCTCGCCGCCTCCGTCCAGCTGCACGTCACCGCCAAGGGCGACGCGGACAACGCCCAGCCGGAGGGCGGCGAGCTCAAGGCCCCGCTGGTCCCGCCGGCCGGTGGCGGCGACGCCACCGCCAAGGCGGCCGCCCCCGAGGAGCCCGAGGAGCACTGGTACACCGGCTGGTTCTCCGGCTGGAACAGCCGCTGGTTCTGGACCCTCGCCGGCGGCGCCCTGGCCGCCCTGGCCGGCGTCGCGGGCTACACCCTCACCCGGCACCCGCGCGGCCGGCGCCCGGCCCGCTACGGCTCCGTGCCCCCGCAGGCCGGCGCCCCGCAGCCGGGCCCGTACGCGGGCTCCGGCCAGCCCTGACGGACCCCGCCCCACCCCCGAGGGCCCGGCCGGAGCACCCGCTCCGACCGGGCCCTCGGCCCGTCTGGCCGCCGCCGTGCACCCGGCCTACCCTCGAACCATGGCCTCGCAGCCGGACGGCAGGATCGTCGTCGGCGTGGACGGCTCCCCGCTCTCCGCCGCCGCCGTCCGCTGGGCCGCCCGGCTGGCCGCCGCCAGCGACAGCCCGCTCGAAGCGGTGACCGTCTGGGAGTTCCCCCCGCTGCACGGCGAGCACGGCCTCGTCCCGCCCGCCCTGGACGGCTTCGAGCCGGAGCGCTGCGCCGCCCGCATCCTCGACGAGACCCTCGCCGCCGCCCTCTCCGCCACGGCCCCCGCCGTCCGCCGCCACCTCAAGGCCGGCCCGCCGGGCCCCGCCCTGGTCACCGCCGCCGAGGGCGCCGCCGCCCTCGTCCTCGGCAGCCGCGGCCGCGCCGCCCCGCCCGGCGCCCCGCTCGGCACCACCACGCACTACTGCGTCCACCACGCCCCGTGCACCGTGATCGTGGTCCGTTAGTGATCATCGTCACACCGCCCGAACCGACCCCCCGCCCAGACCGCCTGACCCCCCGTCCGGCACGCCCTCCCGCACGGACCCCCACAACGCAGAAGTCCCGCCCGGTCTGACGACCGGGCGGGACTTCCTGTTGGGTGGAGCTGAGGGGATTCGAACCCCTGACCCCCTCGATGCGAACGAGGTGCGCTACCGGACTGCGCCACAGCCCCAACGAGAAGAAACTCTAGCACCTTTCGGAGGGGGGTTGTGACCACCCCCCGGGATGCGGTGCTGGTCGGGGGGTGGTCCCGGTCATTCGTTGGCGGCGCGCGGCCGGGCCTCGGGGGCGGACGGCTCGGCGTACTGGTCGAAGAGCGGCGTGGTGCGGGCCTCGGTGGGGCGGCCGGCGGTCCACGTGCCGGGGGCCGACAGGTCGAGGCCGCGGGTGACCCGGGGGGCCACCGGGGCGGTGACGTAGGTCGGCAGCGGGACGGGGACGGGCTCCCAGGAGTCCGGGCCGGCCGCACCGCGCTCGCGCATGCCGTCGACCCACTCCTCGTGCTCGGTCGCCTCCGCCACCGCGGAGGCCGAGGCGGCACCGGCCGGGTCGGCCGCCGGGGCCGGGTCGCCGGCGAGCCGCAGGTGCGGCCGGCCGGGCACGGGCTCCTCGGGGGCGTCCGCGGCCGGCTGCCCGGCCGGCCGGGCCTCGGTGCGCTGCTGCTCGCGCCTGCGCAGCCGCTCGGCCGCCTGGGCGGCCCGGGCCCGGTCCAGCTTCACCTCGTACCGCTGGCGCTCCAGCTTGCGCAGGTGACCGATGTAGAGGGTGAGGAGGACCGCCGGCACCGCCGGGACCCAGAGGAAGGCCAGGCCGGCCACCGCCGCGACGACCGCGCCGAGCGCGAACGCCAGGAAGAGGACGCTGACCATCCGGCGCCGCCGGGCCAGCAGCCGCGCCCGGCGCTCGGCCCCGGCCCGGCGCTCGGCGGAGTCGTCCGCCGGGTGCTCGCCCGGACGGTCCGCCCGGTGGCCGGGCTCCCGCTCCCCCGCGGGACCGCCCTCGGCGGCCTCCCCGGAATCCCCGGAGTCCCCGGAGTCCCCGGCACCCCGGGTGTCCCCGGACCCTCCGGGGTCCCCGGCGCCGTCGTCGAGGCGCTCGCCCACGCCGGTCGCGGGGTCGCCGGAGGCGGCCCCGTCCCGTCCGGGAGGGCCGTCGCTGTCCTGCTCGTCGTCACGCGGTTCGTCGCCCAGGGCCCGGGATGCCCGCCGCTCCAGCGCCGAACGCCCGGCCAGCAGGCGGATGGCGGTGCTGAAGCGTTCCGTCGGACGTGCCTCGTTGAGCTCGTCCTGCCTGCGGAGCCACATCGGCACGAGATAGGCGGCCCAGGCCCCTACGATGACGGCGTAGATAAGGCCGCTACTGCTCACGTTTCACACCGTACGGGCGGCGGGGAAGGCCTGGCAGCAATTTGGCACGGCGTGTCGTGTGATCAAGCTGATTCTCCGACTATTTTGCCGGCATTTGTGCCCGTCCGTCGCCGCGCCGATGCCATATCGATATTTCTTTCGAACATGTATTCAATTACCGGGGCCGCGCCCGGAACTGAGCGCCCGCCAGCGCTCCAGCATCCCCTCCGGGACCTCCTCGGCGGTGAGCGCGTACACCAGGTGGTCCCGCCAGTCGCCGTCGATGTGCAGATAGCGCGGCCGCATTCCCTCCGAACGGAACCCGAGCTTTTCCACCACCCGCCGGCTCGGCCCGTTCTCCGGGCGGATGCACACCTCGATCCGGTGCAGCCCGAGCGTGCGGAAACAGTGGTCCACCGAAAGCGCCACCGCGGTCGGCATGATGCCCCGGCCGGCCACCGCCTCGTCGATCCAGTACCCGACGTTCGCCGAGCACATCGACCCCCAGGTGATCCCGCCGACGGTCAGCTGCCCCACCAATTGGCCCTTGTAGAGCACGACGAAGGGCAGCATCCGCCCGGCCGAGGCCTCGCCGCGCAGGAAGCGGACCATCTGCCGGTAGGTCGGGCGCGGGCCCGTGCTCTGGCCCGCCGGACCGGGCGGCACGGTCGCCTCCCAGCGGCGCAGCCAGTCCCGGTTGCGCCGGCTGACCTCCTGCCAGTCGCGCTGGTCACGGCCCCGGATCGGGCGCAGCGTGACGTCCCCCTCATGGAGCTCTACCGGCCAGCCGGCGTTCAGTGCGCTCTCCCGGAGTCAGCCGCGTCGGGCCGGGGGTGGTCCCCGCCGCCGAGCTGGTCGACGGCGTGGGCGAGCAGCGGCTCCAGGACGGCCAGGCCGTCCTTGACGCCGCCGGTCGATCCCGGCAGGTTGACGATCAGGGTACGTCCGGCGAGCCCGGCCAGCCCGCGGGAGAGGGCGGAGGTGGGGACCTTCTCGCGGCCGTACGCCCTGATGGCCTCGGCGATGCCCGGGATCTGCCGGTCGATGACCCGCGCGGTCATCTCGGGGGTGAGGTCCATCGGCGAGATGCCGGTGCCGCCGGTGGTGAGCACCACGTCGTAGCCGGCCGCGACGGCCTCCCGCAGGACCGCCTCCACCGGTTCGCCGTCCGGGACGACCCGGGGGCCGTCGGCGGTGAAGCCCATCGCCCGCAGGCCGGCGACCAGCAGCGGGCCGCCCTTGTCCTCGTAGACGCCCGCCGAGGCGCGGTTGGACACCGTCACGGCAAGCGCCCTCATGCGCCCACCTCGCTGCGCTCGGCAGGCGCTGCGCGCAACCCGCACCTCTCGATGGTGAGCTCGCTCCGCTCGCTCACTCGGAGGCCTCCGGCGCGAACCAGTCACCGCTCTTGCCGCCGGTCTTGCTGAGCACCCGGACGGCCTCGATGGTGGCGCCCTTGTCGACCGCCTTGACCATGTCGATCACGGTGAGCCCGGCCACCGCGACGGCGGTGAGCGCCTCCATCTCGACGCCGGTGCGGTCGGCGGTCTTCACGGTGGCGGTGATCTCGACCGCCTCGTCGGCGACCGCGAGGTCGACCTTGACCCCGGAGACCGCGATCGGGTGGCAGAGCGGGATCAGGTCCGGGGTCTTCTTGGCACCCATGATCCCGGCGATCCGGGCGACGGCGAGCGCGTCGCCCTTGGGCACGCCCTCGCCGCGCAGCAGCTCGACCACGCGCGGCGAGACCCGGACCCGGCCGGTCGCGACGGCGGTGCGCGCGGTGGTGGCCTTCTCGGAGACGTCGACCATCCGGGCCGCGCCCTGGTCGTCGACGTGGGTGAGGCGGTCGCCGGGTGGTGAGGTGGTCACGGGGTGCTCCAGGGGGGCGCGCAGGTCGAATACCGCGCTACCGTACCCCCCGTTCCGGCCGTGGCGTGGGACGGGCCGCGTCCGCGAGACGGCCCGCCGCACCGCCGGGCGCGGCGGCCGTGCCGTCCGGTCAGCCGCCGAGCAGGACGACGTCCACCTCGCTGCCGGCGGGCAGCTCGGTGACGTCCTCGGGGACGGTGATCAGGCAGTCCGCCCGGGCCAGCGCGCCGACCAGGTGGGACCCGGCGCCGCCGACCGGCTCGACCACGCCGGCCGCCGCGTCGTAGCGGCCGCGCAGGAACTGCCGCCGTCCGGCGGGCGAGCGCAGCGCCGCCGGGCAGAGCGCCCGGACCACGGGGCGGTGGACGTCGGCGGCGCCGAGCATGGTGCGGATCACCGGGCGGACGAACAGCTCGAAGGAGATGTAGGCGCTGACCGGGTTGCCGGGCAGGGCCAGCAGCGGCACCCCGGCGCCGCCGGGCCCGGCCGCCCCGGCGCCGATCCGGCCGAAGCCCTGCGGCTTGCCGGGCTGCATCCGCAGCCGGCGGAAGTCGACCCCGCCGTAGGACTCGAAGACCTCCTTGACCACGTCGTACGCGCCGACGCTGACGCCGCCGCTGGTGACGATCAGGTCGGCGCGGCCGAGCTGGTCCTCCAGGACGGCGCGCAGCCGCGCCGCGTCGTCGGGCACGCCGCCGACCCGGTAGGCGATGGCACCGGCGTCCCGGGCGGCGGCGGTGAGGGTGAAGCTGTTGGAGTCGGCGATCTGGCCGGGGCCGACCGGCTCGCCGGGCTGGACCAGCTCGCTGCCGGTGGAGAGGACCACCACCCGCGGGCGCGGGCGGACCTTGACGGTGGCGCGGCCGATCGCGGCGAGCAGGCCGAGCTGAGTGGGGCCGAGCCGGGTGCCGGCCTCCAGGACCCGCGAGCCGGCGGCGACGTCGCTGCCGCGGCGGCGGATGTGGGCGCCCTCGGAGACCGGGCGCAGGACCCGGACCTCCTCGTCCTCGACGGGGGCGGACATCGCGTCGGCGGCCCGTCCGCTGCCGCTGCCGCCGTCGGTCCACTCGACCGGGGCGACGGCCTGGGCGCCGGGCGGGACGGGGGCGCCGGTCATGATCCGGGCGGCCTGGCCGGGGCCGACCTTGGGCAGGTCGCCGGCGCCGGCGGCGATGTCGCCGACCACGGCGAGCACCGACGGGTACTGGGCGGTGGCGCCGACGGTGTCGGCGGTGCGGAGGGCGTAGCCGTCCATCGAGCTGTTGTCGAAGGGCGGCAGGTCGCCGTCGGCGAGCACGTCCTCGTCCAGCCGGCAGTCCTGGGCGTCCAGCAGCCGGAGCTCGATCGCGGGCAGCGGGCCGACGGCGGCCAGGACGTCGGCGAGGTGCTCGTCGACGGTCCAGGAGCGCGGGCCGGCCGGTGCGTCCGTGGCCGAACCGGCCGCCGGGCGAGCGGCCGGTGCCGGGTCCGCGGATCCCCCGCAGCAGGCGGCGGGGGTGGGGTTGCTCTCCGTGGACCCGGTCATCGGCGCTCTCGCTCTCGGTCGGTGTGTCAGTCCTGCAGCTCGGAGGCGACGAACTCACGGAGCCAGGAGCGGAACTCCGGGCCCAGGTCCTCGCGCTCGGAGGCCAGTCGGACGATAGCGCGCAGGTAGTCCGCGCGGTCACCGGTGTCGTACCGGCGGCCCTTGAAGAGGACGCCGTGCACCTGGCCGCCGGACTCGGCGTCGCGGGTGGTCAGCTCGCGCAGGGCGTCGGTGAGCTGGATCTCGCCGCCGCGGCCGGGCGGGGTCTCGCGCAGCACGTCGAAGACCGAGGGGTCGAGGACGTAGCGGCCGATGACGGCGTAGTTCGACGGGGCGTCGCCGGTGTCGGGCTTCTCGACCAGGTCGGTCACCTGGAAGACGTCCTCGCCGAAGCCGTTCGCCTTGACGGCCGCGCAGCCGTACAGGTGGATCTGGGAGGGGTCGACCTCCA
Organism: Kitasatospora sp. NPDC127111; assembly: GCF_042677465.1. Classification (NCBI taxonomy): domain Bacteria; kingdom Bacillati; phylum Actinomycetota; class Actinomycetes; order Kitasatosporales; family Streptomycetaceae; genus Kitasatospora; species Kitasatospora sp. NPDC127111. The sequence continues at coordinate 280,678 of NZ_JBHXTG010000002.1, read as the reverse complement.
TCAGCGCGACGACCGAGCCGCCGAGCTCCTGCTGGACCTCGATCATGCGGGCGAGCAGCGGGTCGCGCGGGTCGATCAGGTCGTCACCGAGCAGGACGGCGAAGGGCTGGCCGGCGACGTGCTGCTCGGCGACCGAGACGGCGTGGCCGAGGCCCTTCGGGTCGCCCTGGCGGACGTAGTGCATGTTGGCCAGCTCGACGGACTCGCGGACCCGGCGCAGGCGGTCCTGGTCGCCCTTGCGGGCGAGCAGCTCCTCCAGCTCGTAGGCGCGGTCGAAGTGGTCCTCCAGGGCGCGCTTGTTGCGGCCGGTGACCATCAGTATGTCGGACAGCCCCGCGGACGCCGCCTCCTCGACGACGTACTGGATCGCCGGCTTGTCGACGACGGGCAGCATCTCCTTGGGAGTGGCCTTGGTTGCCGGGAGGAAGCGCGTGCCCAGTCCGGCCGCGGGTACCACGGCCTTGGTTACCGGAATTCGAGAGCTGGTCGTCGTCATGCGTTTTACCTTACTAAGGCATGTTTACGCCTGGCCGAGCGCGGTTGACCGGTTATGACAGCACGTCGCTGGGCCCGGCCACGATGGCAGGCAGAGGTGAAGTGACGGGTGAGGTGAGGGGGGCCTCTCCGGCACAGGCCGACAGACTACCCGCCTTTTCCGAACGGTCACGCTCGGCATTGGGGCCGGTGTCCGGCCCCGGGGAGGCCGTTCCCCGCCAGCAGTCGCCCCCGGCCGCACGGGCCTCGTGGAGGGCCCGGTCGGCGGCCCGCAGCAGCACGGCGGCGTGCGTGCCGTCCTCCGGCAGCACCGCGACGCCGACGGCGGCGGTCAGCCCGTTGCCGTGCGGGCGGCGGCCCTCGCGCGGGCCGGAGGACCAGTCCAGCAGCAGGTGGCGGCGGACCGACCAGACCAGCCGCTCGGCGACCTGCGCGGCGCCCTCGGCCCCGGTGTCCGGCAGCACGGCCATGAACTCCTCGCCGCTGTACCGGCCGAAGGTGTCCGAGCGGCGGATCTCCATCCCGAGCCGCTGGGCGAGGTCGCGCAGCACCGCGCTGGCCCGGGCCCGGCCGTGCTCGGCGACCACCGCCTCGAAGCCGTCGATCTCCAGCAGCAGCACGGCCAGCCGGCGCGGCCCGTCCTGCTGCTCGGCCTGCTCGGCCCGGCGGGCGCGCTCGATCTCCCGGTCCAGGGTGAGCTGCAGGTGACGGTAGTTCCAGACGCCGGTGAGCGGGTCGCAGGAGGCCGTGCGCTCCAGCTCGGCGCAGCGGGCCTCCAGTTCGGCGACCCGTTCGCGCAGCCGGTCCTCGCGGGCGGCCGCCCCCCGCTCGCCGCGGCGCAGCCGCAGCCCCAGCACGGCGGCGCCGGCCAGCGCGGGGACGCTCAACCCGGCCAGGGCCTGGACCACCAGCGGAGTGGACATCGGGCCGCCTTCCGCGTGTCAGGCTCTGAGCGTCACCGGCACAGAGCTGGGGAGGGTCGAGCTGTGGAGGATCGAGCCGTGGAGCATCCCTTGCACAACGAGAAGAGCGCGTTGAGGACACGGCTGTTGTCGCAGCGGCGGGCACTGCCGCCGCGGGCCCGGGAGGAGGCCGCGCTGGCGCTGGCCGGGCACGCCGGGGAGCTGGCCGCGCCGGGGGCCACGGTGGCCGCCTACGTGTCGGTCGGTGCCGAGCCGGGGACCAGGCCGCTGCTGGACGCGCTGCTGGCGCGCGGGGTGCGGGTGCTGCTGCCGGTGCTGCTGCCCGACAACGACCTGGACTGGGCCGCGTACGCGGGCCCGGCGGCGCTGGCCCCGGCCGGGCGCGGGCTGCTGGAGCCGGTCGGCGAGCGGCTCGGACCGGAGGCGGTGACCGGGGCGGAGCTGGTGCTGCTGCCGGGGCTGGCGGTGGACCGGCGGGGGCTGCGGCTGGGCCGCGGGGGCGGCTCGTACGACCGGGTGCTGGCCCGGCTCGGGCGGGCGGGCGCGCGCCCCCTGCTGGCCGTGCTGCTGTACGAGCACGAGCTGCTGGCGAGCGTGCCGGCCGAGCCGCACGACCTGCCGGTGGACGTGGCGCTCACCCCGTCGGGGCTGCACCGGCTCGGCTGACTCCCGCCCCGGGCCGCCCGGGCCCGGGCGGGCGAACGACCGCGACCAGGGAGGGCGCATGAGCACGGCCTGAGCGGGCGAACGGGCACGGCCCGGGCGGGCGAACGGCCACGGCCCGCCTCCGGTCTGACGGGGGCGGGCCGCGGGCCGGTCGGACGGCGGGTCAGCCGGTGGTGAGCACCAGCTTGTGCTTGGCCGACTTCTCGACCGCGTCCGGCGAGTAGGCCCAGCTCAGCAGGTCGCCCTTGAGCCACAGGTCGGTCTGGTCGTTGTAGTTGGGGTGGAAGGCGTGCCCGGAGGCGCCGCCGACGTTGACCCAGCGCGAGGCGTCGAAGTCGCTCAGGTCGACGACCATCCGCATCGACGGGATCCAGTCCACCTCGTAGCCGGCCGCCGCGTTCCAGCCCGCCGCGTCGACCGCCGCCGAGCCGCCGGAGAGGCGGTACGGGCCGCGGTTGAGCAGCCGGTGGACGACGCCGGAGGCGATCGAGGAGTTGTCGGTGCCCATGGTCTGCTCGCGCAGGGTCAGCTTGTGCAGCCGGCCCCAGCTCCAGGTGGAGACGTCCTTGCCGAGCAGCGCGGTGAGGTCCTGGCGGGCGTTCTTCATGGCCTCGGCGAGCAGGTTGTCGAGGCCCTTCTGCTCCTTGTGGTCCGAGTCGATGTACGTCCACCAGCTGCTGTCGGGCTTCTGCAGCTGCTGGCGCACCACCTCGGTCCAGCGGTCGCCACCGTCCGGCTGGGCCTTGCCCGGGTCCCGGGTGCCGCACTCGGTGACGATCTGGGTGCTGCTGTCCGGCTTGGTCGGGTCGGTCTGCCGGCGGACCAGCAGGCAGTTGTCCTTGGCCCGCAGGTCGGCCGGGAACTTCTGGCCGAAGGAGAGGCTGAGCAGCTGGCGCCAGACGCCGTTGTAGTAGGCGGCGGCGGCCGAGTCGGCGTCCTGGTGGTAGTTGTTCCAGTCCTTCAGGAGGTCCTGCGCCTCGCGCACGTAGGGGTCGTCGATCTGGACCTTGAGCAGCAGCGGGACCAGCGTCCTGGCGAGGATGCTGGTGTTGTCGAGCTGCATCTCCTTCATGTCGTCCGGCGAGATCCTGCCGTTGTTCTTGAGCTTGAGCTCGATCTGGTCGGTGATCTCCTTGGCCCGGGTGCCGTACTCCCAGTCCCTGGTCAGCAGGTACTTGTACGACGGGTCGACCACGGCCTGGTTGGCGGTGACGATGTAGCCGTTGGACGGGTTGAGGCTCCACGGCAGGGCGGTGAACGGGACGGCGTCCTTCTTCCACTGGTAGGCGGAGTCCCAGCCGGGGGCCGGGTAGGTGCCGTCGCCCTTGCCGCGCTGCGGGATGACGCCGGGGGCCTGGTAGCCGATGTTCTTCGCGTCGGCGTAGATCAGGTTCTGCGCCGGGACGGCGAAGTCCTTGGCGGCGTTGCGGAACTCCTCCCAGCCCTTCGCCCGGTCCAGCTCGAAGACGGCGTCCATGGTCTTGCCGGGGCTGAGCGCCGTCCACTGCAGGGCGACGCCGTAGCCGCCGGTGCCGCGGTCCGGGGCGGAGGTGCCGTTGGGCGCGTACTTGCCGACGTTCTGCTGCTCGGTGCTCTGGTCGGAGATGAGCGGGGCGCCGGTCTGGGTGGTGCGGACGGTGATGGTGCGGTCCTCGCCGCCGGCCACCTTGATGGTCTCCTTGCGGAGCTCGAACTTCACGTCCTTGCCGTCGACCTGGTAGGTCTCTGGGCCGGTCACCTTCTCCAGGAAGAGGTCGGTGACGTCGGCGCCCAGGTTGGTGAAGCCCCAGGCGATGTCCTTGTTGTGGCCGATCACCACGCCCGGCATGCCGGCGAAGGTGAAGCCCGAGACGTCGAACTGGCAGGCGGCCGAGGCGGTGCGGCAGTGCAGGCCCATCTGGTACCAGACCGAGGGCAGGCCGGGGCCGAGGTGCGGGTCGTTGGCCAGCAGCGGCTTGCCGGTGGTGGTGTGCGAGCCGGCCACCACCCAGGAGTTGGAACCGATGCCCTGGCCCTGACGCCCGAGCAGCTGCGGCATCGCGTCGATCCGGTCGGTGACGTCCTTGAGCATCGCCTTGGTGGCGGCCGCGCCCTGGGCGGTGGCGCCGGGGGCGCCCGCGGCGGGCTGGCCGGTGCCGTCGGCCTGGCGGTAGGTGTCGCCGCTGACGGTGCCGGTCCGCACGATCGTGCCGTTGGTCGCGTACGGGTACTCCGGGTACAGCTCGGCGATCTTCTCCGGGCTGAAGTCCTGGGCGAGCAGCGAGCGGTCGATCTCCTCCTGGAGGTTCCCGGAGAGGTTCCAGGCCATCGCCTTCAGCCAGGCCACCGAGTCGACGGGCGTCCACTGCTCGGGCTTGTAGTCGCCGTTGACGACGCCGAGCAGCGTGTACTCCAGCGAGGCGCTCTCACCGCCGGGGTGTTCGCCGAGCCAGGCGTTGACGCCGTCCGCGTACGCCTGGAGGTACTTCTTGGTCTCGGGCGAGAGCTGGGTGTCGAACTCCTTCTGCGCCACCTGGCGCCAGCCCATGGTGCGGATGAAGGAGTCGGTCTCGACCTGACCGTCGCCGAACATCTCGGAGAGCCGGCCGGCGGTGATGTGCCGACGGACGTCCATCTCCCAGAAGCGGTCCTGGGCCTGGACGTAGCCCTGGGCCCGGAAGAGGTCCTCGGGGGTGTCGGCGTAGAGCTGGGGGATGCCGTTGGCGTCCCGTTTGACGTCGACCGGCGCGCTCAGGCCCGCCACCTTGACGCTGCCGTCGACCTCCGGGAAGGACGCGCGGACCGCGGTGACCCCGCGGTAGCCGCCGTAGCCGACGCCGGCCACCAGCAGCACGACCAGCACGATCACGATCAGACGGGCGCGCCGGAACTTCTTCGAGCGGGGCATCTGGGTCCTTGCGGTCCTCGACTGGGGGGCGGGCGGGCATGTCCAGGGCACTCGGCCGTGACAGGGCACCACATTAGGCCGACTCGGCTCGCGGGCGTGCACGGGGGACGCTCACGGTGGGATCGGAGGAGGTCAGGGAAGGCTTGGAGAAGCAGAGGTGGGGGGCCGTGTGACGGAGGAAACTAAAGATATGGCAAAATGTTAGACTGAGTAACGATCCGCAAGGGGAGCAATCGGCGTTCCGTGCCGCCCAGCCCACCCCTTCCGGTCGACTCCCGGCCTCACCGCCACCAGACACCCCGCCCGCCCCCAGCCTCCGAGGTGCCCCTGCGTGAACGTCGACCACCTGAACCAGCTGCTCCTCGAGTTCTCCGTGATCCTGCTGGTCGCGGTGGTCGCCGTGCGCATCTCGACCCGGTCGGGCCTGCCCAGCCTGCTGATCTACCTCGGCATCGGCGTGGCGCTCGGCCAGAACGGCATCGGCATCACCTTCAACAACGCCGAGCTGACCCAGGTGCTCGGCTACGCCGCGCTGGTGGTCATCCTGGCGGAGGGCGGACTCAAGACCAGCTGGCGCGAGGTCAGACCGGCCATGCCGGCCGCCACCGTGCTCGCCACCCTCGGGGTCGGGATCAGCGTCTTCGTCACCGCCGCCGGCGCGCACTGGCTGGTCGGGCTGGACTGGCGCACCTCGCTCCTGCTCGGCGCGATCGTCTCCTCGACCGACGCCGCGGCCGTCTTCTCCGTCCTGCGGATGGTGCCGCTGCCGCACCGGCTGACCGGCCTGCTGGAGGCCGAGTCCGGCTTCAACGACGCACCCGTGGTCATCCTGGTCGTCGCCTTCGCCACCGCCGGCGAGCTGGACCCCTGGTACGTCCTGGTCGGCACGATCGCCGCCGAGCTGGCGATCGGCGCCGCGGTCGGCCTGGCGGTCGGGAAGCTGGGCGCCTTCGGGATCAAGCACGTCGCCCTGCCGTCCTCCGGCCTCTACCCGATCGCCGTCCTGGCGCTCACCGTGCTCGCCTACGCGGGCGGCGCGCTGCTGCACGGCTCCGGCTTCCTCGCCGTCTACATCAGCGCCCTCGTCCTCGGCAACGCCAAGCTGCCGCACGGCCCCGCCGTCCGCGGCTTCGCCGACGGACTGGCCTGGATCGGGCAGATCGGCATGTTCGTCCTGCTCGGCCTGCTCTGCACCCCCGCGACGATGGGCTCGTCCGTGGTGCCCGCGCTGGTGATCGGCGCCGTCCTGGTGTTCGTGGCCCGGCCGCTCTCGGTGGTGCTGACCCTGACGCCGTTCAGGCTGCCCGGCCGCGAGCAGGCACTGCTGAGCTGGGCCGGACTGCGCGGGGCGGTCCCCATCGTGCTCGCCACCATCCCGATGGTGTCCGGCGCGCCGATGGCCCAGAACGTGTTCAACATCGTCTTCATCCTGGTCGTCGTCTTCACCCTGCTCCAGGGCCCGACCCTGCCCCTGGTCGCCCGCCGGCTGCGGATCGGCGAGGGCTCGATGGGCCAGGACCTCGGCATCGAGTCCGCCCCGCTGGAGAAGCTGCACGGGCACCTGCTGTCGGTGGCCCTGGCGCCCAACTCCAGGATGTCGGGCGTGGAGATCGGCGAGCTGCGACTGCCGGCGGGCGCGGCGGTGACCCTGGTGGTCCGCGAGGGGAGCAGCTTCGTCCCGGACAAGACGACGGTGCTGCGCGGCGGCGACGAGCTGCTGGTGGTCACCACGGACGAGGTCGGCGAGGCCGCGGAACGCCGGCTGCGGGCCGTGGACAAGGGCGGCAAGCTCGCCGACTGGCTGAACGGGCGAGGGGCCTGAGGGCGGTCCGGGCCGCGGTCCGAGGGTGCTCAAAGCCGCGGCCGGCGCCGCCAGGCCTCGACCTGAGGGCTGCGGAACCCGCACCCTGAAGGCTTCACTCGACGTTCACCTTGAATTGACAGGACAACTTTGGACTGGTCCTGTATTGTCGAGGTCAGCGCGACATCTACGCGCGTATACGTATAATGGTTGCTACACCCCCAGCATCTGCCTGACGCAGAGTTGGCGCGACCGCTCGGCGGCCGCGGCCCGGCCTCGGCACCCAAGCCGACCCGGCCCGGTATCACCCCGGTCGACGCGCGAGAGGACGACTCTCGGCGCCGTCGGGGCCACCCCATGCCCCTTCCGCGCTACCAGGCAGCAGGAAGGACCGACCGTGACGGCCCGCCGAACGGTCGAGAACGACGGCGTCCCCGCGGACGCCACCCCGGACACCGCCGCGCCCGCCCGCATCGGGTACGGCGCGCTGCTGCGCACCCCCGGCGCCTGGACGTTCCTGGCGCCCGCGTTCGCCGCGCGACTGCCCTACGCGATGCTCAGCCTGGGCATCGTGCTGCTGGTCCTCGACACCCACGGCTCCTACGGCACGGCCGGCACCGTCGCGGCCGTCTCGGCCGTCGCCCAGGCCCTGGTCGGCCCGCAGACCGGCCGGCTGGCCGACCGGTACGGCCAGGCCGCGGTCCTGGTGCCCAGCGTGGCCGTGCACGCGGTCTCGGTCGGCGCGCTGATCGCGCTGGCCCTGGGGCACGCCCCGGTCTGGGCCCTGCTGCTGGCCGCCGCGCCGGCCGGCGCCAGCGTGCCGCAGATCGGCGCGATGGTGCGCGCCCGCTGGGTCGCCAAGCTCTCCGCCGAGGGCGCGCCGGCCGCCAAGCTGAACACCGCGTTCGCCTTCGAATCGGTCACCGACGAGTTCACCTTCGTGATCGGTCCGGTGCTGGCCGGCGCCATCGCCACCTCGGTCAACCCCGCCACCGGGCTGATCGCCGAGGCCGCGCTGACCGTCGTCGGCGGCCTGGCCTTCGCCACCCAGCGCCGCACCGCCCCGGCCCGCCACCCGCGGCAGCCGGGCGCCACCCGGGTCTCCGCGCTCTCCTCGCCCGGCGTCCGGCTGCTGGCCGGCGCGTTCCTCGGCGTCGGCAGCGTCTTCGGCGCGATGCAGGTCTCGGTGACCGCCTTCACCGAGTCGGTCGGCCAGCCGGGCGCCAACGGCACGGTGTACGGGATCTTCGCCGGCGGCTCGATGCTGGCCGGCGTGCTGTACGGCATGATCGCCTGGCGCCGCGCCGCCCGGCAGCGGATGCTGGCCAGCTACGCGCTGCTGGTGCTGGGCTGCTCGACGCTCTGGGCGATGCCGAACCTGGTCGCGCTCTCCGTCGCCGGCCTGGTCTGCGGCCTGGCCATCGCGCCGACGCTGATCACCGGGTACACCCTGGTCGAGACGCTGGTCGCGGACGGGGCCAAGACCGAGGCCTTCACCTGGCTGACCGGCGCCATCGGCCTCGGCCTGGCGACCGGGTCCACGGTGGCCGGACGGCTGATCGACGGCCACGGGCCGTCGGCCGGGTTCCTGGTGCCGGTGGCCGGGGCCGGGCTCGGCCTGATCGCGCTGGTCACGCTGCGGCACCTGCTGGTCGCGCCGGGCGCGGCGAGCACGGTGGTCGCGGGCGGCGGCGAGCGGGCCGTGGCGCGGCAGCTGGTGGGTGCGGCGAAGGGCTGAGGACGGGTCGCGGGGGTCGCCGCGGGGCGGTTGCCGGGCCGTTGCCCGGCGGTCGGCGGGCGGCGGTGGGGCGGTTGCCAGGCGGGCGGCGGGCGGCGGTGGGGCGGTCGGCGGGCGGAAGCAGGGCGGTCGGCGGGGGGCCGCGCCCGGCTCATCTCACATTCGAGTCGCTGGACTGATCCAGCGGAATGCCGCATCATTGACCATCGTTAGCACTCATCAGGCGAGAGTGCCAGGAGGAAGACAAGTGCCCACGTACCAGTACCAGTGCACCGAGTGCGGCAACGGCCTGGAGGCGGTGCAGAAGTTCACCGACGAGGCGCTGACCACGTGCCCCGACTGCCAGGGACGGCTCCGCAAGGTCTTCTCGGCCGTGGGTGTGGTCTTCAAGGGTTCCGGCTTCTACCGGACCGACAGCCGCTCGTCCTCCAGCAGCTCGGTGGGCGCGGGTTCGTCCTCGTCGTCCTCGACCTCGTCGGCCTCCTCGTCCTCGTCCTCGGGCGGCTCCGCTCCGGCGGCGAGCCCCGCTCCGGCGGCCGCGGCGAAGCCGGCCGGCTGATCCCAGGCTTCCGAAAGGCCCGTTGGCCCCGCTCCAGGCGGCCGGCGGGCCTTTCGCCGTTCCCGGAGAGGCCTGATCACGCCCCGGTTCCCCCCTGCGGGTGACGGAGGTTTTCCACAAGGCCGGGTTTTCCACAGGCTGGGGGAAAGGGATTCCCCCGCGCTCGCCGACCGCCCAGAGTGTGCGTCACGAGAAGCCGACCCGCCCCGGGCCGGCACCCTGCGACCACCGGTGGTGCCCATGACGAGGACCGCGAGCCCGCCCCGCCCGTTCCCCCTGCCGCTGCCCGCCCCGGCCGTCCCGCCCCGGCGGGAGGTGCCGCCGTTCCCGCCGATCCGGCGCGGGGGCGGGCGCGGTCACCGGCTTCGCCAGGCCCTCCGGCACCGGCCCGGCGTGCCGGCCGCGCTGCTGCTCGCGGTGGCCGCCGCGCTGGCCTTCGGGCCCGCGCGGGCGGGGCTGCCGCCCCCCGGAGCGGCGCCGGTCCACCAAACGGGTTGTCAATCGGAGTCCGCCGAAGATCACCCGTGACCGTTCGACGGCTTCGTCGTTCACGCGGCATGAAAGGCTTCAAGGAATTCCTGCTGCGTGGAAACGTCGTCGATCTCGCCGTCGCCGTGGTCATCGGTGCGGCTTTCACCAACATCGTCAACGCCTTCGTGAAGGGCGTGATCAATCCGCTCGTCGGCGCGTTCGGGCCCAAGGACCTCGACTCCTACACGTCCTGCCTCAAGGGCCCGTGCGAAGTGAGCGCGACCGGGGAGGTCACGTCCGGGATCATGATCCTCTGGGGCTCGGTGCTGAGTGCGATGCTGCAGTTCCTGATCACCGCGGCCGTCGTCTACTTCTGCCTGATCCTGCCGATGACCAGGTTCACCGCCAAGCGGAAGACCCTTGCCGAGGAGCAGGCGGAGGCCGAGGCCAAGGAGGTCGTCCTGCTCACCGAGATCCGCGACGCGCTGGTCACGCGGCAGCGCTGAGCACCCGGGCGGCGGGGCCGAGCGCCCGCCGGGGTCGAGCGCGCGTTCGGGGCCGAGCGCCCGCTGCGTTCAGTCGCCGTGGTGCGGCGGGCGCTGGCTCAGGTACCAGTCCAGCCCCCGTCCGCCACTGCCGCCGCCCGGGCGCTCGCCCCAGCCGGCGTCCGTGTCGTCCCGGGACTGCTGGTCCAGCGGGTCGCGGAAGACCAGGCGGGCCGGAGTCTTAGCGGCCGTGGGTGTATCGGGCCTGCCCGCGGCCGCGGTGCCGGCCCCGGGCGCGGCGGCGGCCCGCCGGGCGGCCCCGGCATCGGGCCCGGCGGCCTGGGCGGCGTTGGCCTGGGCGGCGGGGCCGGCCGTCTCGTCCCGTTCGGGCCCGCGCCCGGTCACCGTGCGGGGTTCGTCTCGTGCATCGTCCACTCCTCAAGCCTATGGCGAGCCGGCGGCCCGGGGCGGCGGACCATCGGGGTGAGTGGATCAGAGTGGAGCGCAGTGGAGTCGAGCAGCGGGGAAGGGCGGAGGGCGGAGGAGGAGGGTGGGGGAGGGGGCGGGGGGAGGGCCCCCGAAGGAGCTTCCGAGCGAACGAACGGAACACACGAGGGCCCCGGGTGCGGAATGGTCCGCACCCGGGGCCCCGGGGCAATGATCGGCGGGCCGGCCGGGGCGTCAGGCCGCCTCGAAGCCCGCGTGGTCGGCGATCTTCTTCAGCTCGGCCAGCGCGTGCTTCTCGATCTGGCGGATCCGCTCACGGGTGAGCCCGTGCTGCTTGCCGACCTCGGTGAGGGTCCGCTCGCGGCCGTCCTCCATCCCGTACCGCGACCGGATGATCGACGCCGTGCGGTCGTCCAGCCGCCCGATCAGGTCGTCCAGCTCCTCGCGGCGGAGCATGACCATCACGGCGTCCTCGGGGGACGTCGCCCCGGTGTCCTCGACGAGGTCCCCGAACTGGGTCTCACCCTCGTCGTCGACGGACATGTTGAGACTGACCGGGTCACGCGCCCAGTCGAGCACGTCCTTGATCCGGGCCTCGGTGGTGTCCAGCTCTGCCGCGATCTCGGCCGGCTCGGCCTCGCGGCCCAGCTCCTTGGACTTCTCGCGCTGCACCCGCCGGATCCGGCCGAGCTCCTCGACCAGGTGGACGGGCAGCCGGATGGTCCGCGACTGGTCGGCGATCGACCGGGTGATCGCCTGCCGGATCCACCACGTCGCGTACGTGGAGAACTTGAAGCCCTTCGCGTAGTCGAACTTCTCGACCGCGCGGACCAGGCCGGCGTTGCCCTCCTGGATCAGGTCGAGCAGCGGCAGGCCGCTGCGCGGGTAGCGCCGGGCGACCGCGACCACGAGACGGAGGTTGGACCGGATGAAGACGTCCTTGGCGCGTTCCGCGTCATCGGCTATCGCCTCGAGCTCCTCGCGCTTGACGCCTTCGGGCAGCTCTCCTTCGTCCAGCAGGTGCTGGGCGTACACGCCGGCCTCGATCCGCAGCGAGAGCTCGACCTCCTCGGCGGCATCGAGCAGGGGCGTCCTGGCGATCTCGTCGAGGTACATACCGACCAGGTCGCGGTCGGCCTCAAGGTTGGTCGGGCGGGCCGCGCGAGTCCGGTCGGCCCTGTCGCGAACGACGGCACGGGTGGCCATGCTTGCTCCCTTTGCTGGTGTTGCCGAGGTCTGCCTGCCTGCCCTGAGAGGGCAAGAAGTGCGGGCCCCGCCGGGGCTCACACGTAACGATCCAACGAACAGATTCCGGACAACATTCCCAAGTCGCTCAGATTCTTCCAGCGATGCAGTATCCTGCCGGTTTTCACCCCGGTCATGGACGGAGGGTGACCACCCCGGTGCACCGCGTGTCAGGTGGGCGACCGGTTCGGACCGGTGCGCCGCCTCCTCGCGGACCCCGCATTCCGTGAACCCCGGAATCGCCACCGGCGTTCCCGCCGCGCGCCCGCGCCCACACCCGGCGCACGCAGGTCCTCCCCACAAAAGATGCCAAATCGCTATCACTCCAGTGCCCGATCGGCACGCCACACTGGGAAGGTGTCAGCCATGCACCTGACCAACAGCACGGCGCGCATCACTCCGCGTAATCGCCATTTGCTCCGGCACTCGGCGCTCGCGATCGTCTGCGCCGCGCTGTTCGCCGTCCTGGCGGCCCTGGTGCAGACCGGCTGGCACCCGCTCCACCGGCTCGACCACGCCTGGACCGACGGCATGCACCGCTACGCCCGGGACCACACCGCGTGGACCGCCGCGATGCAGACGCTCTCCGACATCGGCGGCACGATCACCATGCGGACGCTGCTCGGCATCGCCGCGGTGTGGCTCTGGCTGATCGGGGCACGGATCCTGGCCGGCTGGGTGGTGGCGCAGGCGCTGGTCGGCTGGGGTGCGCAGTGGGCGTTCAAGCTCGCGTTCGACCGCGAGCGGCCGTCCTTCCCCGACCCGGTCTCGCACGCCGGCGGCCCGGCCTTCCCCTCCGGGCACGCGATGGCCTCCGCCATCACCTGCGCCGTGCTGGTCGGGCTGTTCTGGTCGCAGACCCGGCGCGGCGGGCGGATCGCCGCCTGCTCCGTCGCCGCGCTGGCCGCGCTGGCCGTCGGCTGGACCAGGATCGCCCTCGGGGTGCACTGGCCGAGCGACGTGCTGGGCGGATGGCTGGCCGCCGGGATCGTGCTGGGCACGGTCACCGTCGCCGTCGAGCTCTGGCGCCCCGGCGCCCTCGCCCGGGACGTCCGGCGGGTCAACTGGCGGACCAGACCCAGGGTCCAACGCGTGCTGGTCTCCCCCACCGGGGTCACCCCGAGCGGGGTCACCTCGACCGGGGTGACTCCGACCGGGACCGACCGCCGCAACCCGGACCCGGCCTTCGAGGACGCCACCGACCGGCCCGACGGCATGGTCCGCTAACGCCGCCGCCCGCCATCCACCATCCGCCGCCCGCCCCCGCCGCTAGCGCCTCCACCGCCTGACCCCGACCACCGCCACCACCCCGCCCGGCCGATCCGCCGTGACGCACCGTCAGGATGAGCGTCGGCCCGCGCCCGCCCCGCGCCCGGAAACGGCGGAAGCCCCGGACCACTCGTGGTCCGGGGCTTCCCCTCGGGTCGTTCCCGCTGTGCCCCAGGCAGGATTCGAACCTGCGACACCGGCTTTAGGAGAGCCGTGCTCTATCCCCTGAGCTACTGAGGCGCACTCGGTGGACAGCGTACCGGATCGGGGGTCGGGTGGGCGCTGAGGTTCGCGGGGTGCGGGGGGCGGCTGCGGAGCGCGGGGTGTCGGCGGGCGAGACGAGCCGTTTCGCGGGTGCGGCTTGCCAGAATGCGTGGGGTCGGGCCCGGCCGGGCCGGCGGTGGGTGCGATCCGGAGGGCGGTCGGCATGGAGGAACGGACGGCGGGCAGGCTCGGGCGCAGCCTGTCGGTGATCGGGCTCGGGACGTGGCAGCTCGGGGCGGACTGGGGGCAGGTGGCCGAGGAGGACGCCCTGGCCGTGCTGGCCGCCGCGGTGGACTCCGGGGTGACCTTCCTGGACACCGCCGACGTCTACGGCGACGGGCGCAGCGAGCGGCTGATCGGGGCGTTCCTGCGGGGTCTGGGGTCGGCCCGGGCGGGCGGGATCGTCGTCGCGACGAAGATGGGCCGCCGCGGGCCGCAGGACCCGGCGGAGTTCACGTTGGACAACTTCCGTCGTTGGAACGACCGTTCGCGGGAGTTCCTGGGTGTCGAGACGCTCGATCTGGTCCAGTTGCACTGTCCGCCCGGCGCGGTGTTCAGCTCCGCGGCCGTCTACGAGGCGCTCGACGCCCTGGTGGCCGAGAAGCGGACCGCCGCGTACGGCGTGAGCGTGGAGACGTGTGCGGAGGCGCTGGAGGCGATCGCGCGGCCGCACGTGGCCAGTGTGCAGATCATCATCAACCCGTTCCGGCAGAAGCCGCTCACCGAGGTGTTGGGTGCCGCCCGGGAGGCGGGGGTCGCCGTCATCGCGCGGGTTCCGCTCGCCTCCGGCCTGCTGTCCGGGAGGTACCGGCACGACACGGTGTTCGCGCCGGAGGACCACCGCGCTTACAACCGCGACGGCTCGTCCTTCGACGTCGGTGAGACGTTCTCCGGTGTCGACTACGACACGGGTGTGGAGGCGGCGGCCGAGTTCGCCGCGCTGGCTCCGGAGGGTGCCACGCCGGCGCAGACGGCGCTGCGCTGGGTCATCCAGCAGCCGGGGGTGACCACCGTGATCCCCGGGGCCCGCAATGCCGGGCAGGCTCGCGCCAACTCCGCCGCCGCCGCGTTGCCCGCGTTGCCGGAGGCGACCCTGGAGGCCGTCCGCGAGCTGTACGACCGGCGGATCCGGCCCCTGGTCCACCACCGCTGGTGACGGCCCGCCAGACGCGGCCGGCACCGGAGCGCTTCAGGGGGCGACTGCCGACAAGGCGTCAGGCGCCGTCCAGTAGCCTGCCAGGGACCGACCGCTCCCGAACGACCGTGAAGGCCCGCCCGATGAGACCAGTTGCCATCCCGCACCCGGCTCTGCGCCTGCTCGGGCAGGTCTGGTTGTGGCCGGCGCTGGTCATGCTCGCGGTCGGCGGGTACCGGCTGGGTACGCCGGAGCTCTGGCGTGACGAGGTGGCGACCTGGACGGTGTCGACCCGGTCGCTCGGGGATCTGGTGCGGTTGCTCCAGCACGTGGACGCCAGCAACGGCGCGTACTACTTGCTGATGCACGGCTGGACGGCGGTGTGCGGTGACTCCACCGTCGCGCTGCGTCTCCCCTCGGTGCTGGCCATGGCGGGTGCGGCGGCGTTCGTGGCGCTCACCGCGGAGCGGTTGTTCGGCGGGCGGGTGGCGGCGATCGGCGGCGGACTGTTGTTCACCGTGGTGCCGCTGATCTCCCGTTACGCCCAGGAGGCCCGCTCGTACGCCTTGGTGACCTGTGCGGTCGCCGCGGCGACCTGGTTCCTGTTGCGCGCCCTCGAACGGCCGGGGCTGCGGCGTTGGGCGCCGTACTGTGCGGCGATGGCGGTGGCGGGCGCGGGCCATCTGATCTCGTTCAGCACCCTCGCGGGGCAGGCCGGTCTGGTGTTGCTGCACTTCTGGCAGGTCAGGGGTGCGGGTGACGTGCGGCGGCGGCTGCTCTGGCAGTACCCGCTGGCGGTGGTGGTGGCGGCCCTGCCGGTGGTGCCGGTGCTGGTGCTGGGCAGCCGGCAGTCCGGGCGTCAGCTGGGTTGGATCGGCAAGCCGACGTTCTTCCAGTTGCGGCACTTCGGTGAGCCGCTGTTCGGCTCGGCGGGGGTGTTCCACGTCTTCGTCCTGCTGGCGCTGTTGGTGCTGGTGCTGCCCGGGCGGCGGCTGCCGGCGTGCCGGCTGCTGGTGCTCGCGGTGGCTCCGGTGGTGGCGGTCTGGCTGGTGTCGCGGGGCAGCACCTCGTACTTCGTCGACCGGTACCTGCTGTTCACCGTTCCGGCCTGGGCGGCGTTGGCGGGCGGCGGGGTGCGCGCGGTGTACACGACGATCGCGGCGGCGGCGCGGCGCAGCCGGACTCCGCGGCAGGTCCGGACGGCGGGGGTGTTGCTGGCGGCGGGGCTGCTGGCGGTGCCGGCGCTGGTGGCGTTGCCCCATCAGTCGTCGGTGCGCTATCCGGGCTCGCACTCCTATTCCCGTGAGCCGTACCGGGCGGCCGCGGAGCTGATCGCGGCCGGTTACCGGCCCGGGGACGGCATCGCGACTCCGCTGGGCAACCAGAGCTGGGCGATGATCGGGTCCGGTGTCTCCTACTACCTGCCGCCGGAGGTGCGGCCGTACCCGGTGTTCGTCGAGCACAGCGCGGTTCAGGCGGAGGACCTCTTCCCGGCGGCTTGTCCGCGGCCGGAGGAGTGTGTGGGGCAGGGGCAGCGGATATGGCTCCTGGTGCTCGGGGACACCGCGGAGCCGTTCAGCGCCATGCCCGGTGATCAGGCTCAGGCGCTGCGTTCGCGGTACGGCGCCCCGGACCGTGTCACGCCCCTCGGCGGTGTGACCCTCGCCCTCTTGGACCGCGCCACCCGCTGACCGCGCTAGCGCTGTGCCTGCCGGTTCGGCCGCTGGTTCGGCCTGGCCGCGGTTCGGCCCGCCGCCGTTCCCCGGATGCGGGGGCGCGGAGGGCGGGTGACCATGGAGCACGGCGGTCAGGGCGCCTCCGGCCGCCCGTACGTCTGTGCCTCGCCGGCGGGCCCGCCGTCGACGGCCCCGTGCCCCCGGGCGGGCGTGGTGTCGGGAGGGCGGTGCGAGGCGGAGGAGGGAGTGCGGTGCGGAGCATCGGCGGGCGGCGGCGACCGGCGCGGCGGCGACGCGGCGGGCCGCGGGCCCCGGCACTCCGGCCGGGCGGGCCAGGCGTCGGCGGCCGTCCCGGGTGGAGGAGGCCGTGAGCGGGCGGCCGGAGGGTCGGGTGGCGCGGTGGAGGGGGCGGTCGGCGCGGCTGGCCGCGTCGGCGCGCGGGCTGCCCGAGCGGGTGCCCCTGATCGGGCGGGCGCTCGGTCATGTCCTGCGGGTGAACCTGCTGGACTGTGCGACCCGCTTGGCCGCCCAGGCGTTCTTGAGCGCGCTGCCGGCGCTGTTCGCGCTGGCGGTGTTCGCTCCGGCCGCGATCCGGGACGGTGTGGTGCGCACGCTCCGCAAGGAGTTGGGCATCGAGGGCGCGGCCGAGCAGTCGCTGCAGCAGGTGCTGGCGACCGGCCATGCCCAGGAGAGCAGCATCGGGGCGATCGGGGTGCTGGTGACGCTGTTGTCGGCGACGGCGCTGAGCCGGGCGGTGCAGCGGGTTTGCGAGCGTTGCTGGGAGTTGCCCAAGTCGGGGACCAGGCTGGCGGCCTGGCGTTGGCTGGTCTGGTTGCTGGTGTGGCTGGTCTGTCTGGTGTTCGAGAGTTCGGTGCGGGACGGTTTCGGTGCGGGCGCCTGGCTGGGTGTTCCGCTGACCGCCGTGCTCGCGACGGTCATGTGGTGGTGGACGCAGCACCTGTTGCTGGCCGGCCGGGTGCGCTGGCTGCCGTTGTTGCCGGGTTCGGTGCTCTGCGGGGTGGTGGTGATCGGCCTGGGGGTCGCGGCGCGGGTGTACCTGCCGCGGGCGATGGCGCACAGCGTGGGCCAGTTCGGGCCGTACGGGGTGATCTTCACCGCTCTCTCCTGGCTGATCGTGACGTTCGCCGGGTTGACGTTGGCGATCGCGGTGGGCCGGGTGGTGGCGGAGGAGGAGCCGGTGGCCGAGTGGCTGGGGACGCGTGGCGAGCCCGGGCGCTGGGGTGGTCGCCGGTTCTGATCCGGTCCCCGGTTCCGACCGGGCGGTCGTGCCCGCGCGGCCCGGAAACGCGGACGGAGTGGGAGGACCGGCCGGTCCTCCCACTCCGTCGTCCGCGCGTGGCGGTTTCGCCGGCCGTCAGAGCAGTCGGGTGAGGCGGGACAGGATGGACGGGGGCGCGAGGTCGCTCTGCAGGACCACGGGGACCTCGACCCGGTTCTCTCCGGAGCCCACGCTCAGCACGCCGACCTGGGTGCCGGCCTTCGCGGTGTGGCCGAGCTTCGAGGAGTCCAGGGTGAGGGTGCCGGAGACGCCGGGGAAGCCGGCCGCGACGAGCTCCTTGCCGGCGACGACCGGGACGCTGCCGCCGAGGCCGTCGTCGACCTTGCCGACCACGTCGCCCTGCTTGGCCAGGGTCTGCCCGGTCAGCCCGTTCTGGGCCGCCTGGATCTGCTTGCCGCTGACCTTCAGGACCGTGGGCAGGATCCCGTCGGCGGGTGCGGAGGAGGTGGCCGGCTGCCCCAGGGTGACGCCGAGGATCAGCCGCTTCACGCCGCCGATCTCCTTGTACGCGGCCCACATCAGGCAGCCGCCTGCCGGGGTGCTGGAGCCGGTCTTGACGCCGATGACGCCGTTCTTGGCGTTGATCAGGGTGTTGGTGTTGTAGATCTTCTGGTTGCCGAGGGTGGTGTCCGGGGTGGACACGATCTGCCGGAAGATCTCGTCCTGCATCGCCTGCTCGGCGAGCTTCAGCTGGTCCTTGGCGGTGCTCTTGGTCTCCTGGTTGAAGCCGGCCGGGTCGGTGTAGACGGTGTTGGTCATCCCGAGCTTGGCGGCGGTGTCGTTCATCTTCTTGACGAAGACGTCCTCCGAGCCGGAGTCCCAGCGGGCCAGCAGCCGGGCCACGTTGTTGGCGGAGGGCAGCATCAGCAGCTCCAGCGCCTGGTACTGGCTGAGCTGCTGGCCCTCGGTCAGGGTGACCCGGGACTCGTCGGTGTTCCCGGACTCCTGCGCGGCCTGCTTGTCGACGGTGATCTTCGGGCCGCTCTCGCCCTTCTTCAGCGGGTGCGCCTGGAGGATCAGGTAGGCGTTCATGACCTTGGTGACGCTGGCGATCGAGGCCGGCGTCTCCTGGCCGGAGCTGCCGAGGCTGCCGACGCCGACCACCTCGGCGGCCGACTGGCCCTTGGCCGGCCAGGCCAGGTCGAGCGGGTCGCCGCCGAAGCTGAAGCTGCCGGCGGCGGTCTGCTTGACCTTGGCGTCCGGCAGCGGGCGGAGCAGCTGGGCCACCACGAGCACGCCGAGCACGAAGGCGAGGAAGACGGTCCAGATGGTGATCCGCTTGAGCGCGCGGCGCAGCGGCGACACCGGGCGGGCGTTGAGCGCCGCCAGCACCTCCATCGCCTCGGCGGTGGTCGCCGGGCCGAGCATCGGCTCGGTGATGCGCAGCCGGTCGGGTGCGGGCAGCGGTTCGGTGACGGCCGCTTCGGGGCCGGTCAGCGGGCCTGGGGTGGGCAGCGGTTCGGGCTTGGGCAGCGGCGGGGCCGGCGGCACCGGCTGCGGGTCCGGGGTGGGGAGCGGTTCGGGGGCGGGGCCGGGCCCCGGCTTGGGGGCGGGTTCGGGCTTGGGCAGCGGCTCCGGCCCGGGCGTCGGCTCCGGTTCGGGGACGGGCTCGGGCTCGGGGTGCGGTTCGGGCACGGGCTCGGGGACGGGGGCGGGTTCGGGCAGCGGGCGCGGCGCGGGGGGCTCGGGCACGGTGCCCGCGCCGGGGGCGGCGGGGGGCTTCGCGGCGGGGGGCTTCGCGGCGGGAGCCTTCGCGGCGGCGCCCTCCGCGGGGGCAGCGGCGAGCGCGGCACCGGAGGCGGTCGTCGCCGCGGCGGACTTCGGGGGGAGGGGCTTCGCGGGGAGGGGCTTCTCCAGCTTCTCGGCCTTCGCCGTCCCCGGCTTCTCGGCGCCCTCCTCCTTCTTCTCCTTCTCCGCTGACTCCGCTGACTCCGCCGAGTCGGCTGAGTCGGCTGAGTCGGCTGGCTCCGCTGAGTCGGCTGACTCCGCTGACGCCGCGTCCTTCTGCGCGTCGGACGGCGCGGCCGCGGCCGCCGTCCGAAGGGCGAGACGAGGGTCGGCGCCGGACGGGCGGCCGGCTGCCCGGACGGCCGCCCCGTCCTTCGCCGACGCACCGTGGGCGGAGTCGCCGGACCCGCCGTCAGCTGCGGACCCGTCGCTCTCGGGGGCCGGGGTGGTGAGCTCCGGCGGCAGCCGGAGGGCGGTGGTCGCGTTGTCGACGGGCAGCCGGAGCATCGTGGTCTTGGTGTCCACATCCCGGACCCGGAGCTGCACGGTGGAGCCGGCCCGGGCCGTGCCGGACGGCGCCCCGGACGGTCCGCCGTCCGGGGCGGCCGCGGCGTCAACGTCCGCGCCGGCCCCGTCCGCACCGGCCGCCTCCGCCGGCTCGGCCGCCGTCTCGGCCGCCGGCTCCGGCTTGCCGTCGGCGTCGGCCGGGCGCTCCCGTTCCCCGCCCCGCTCCCGCTCCCGCTCGCCGTCCCGCAGCACCCTGTCGGGGGACTCGCCCACGTAACCCAGCCTCCTCAACGCCCGGCGGGGCACCGGCAGACCCGATTTCGGGAAGCCGACGCCCCGCCCCGTGTACCTGTACAGTCTCCGCCACCGCGGCCGTTCCGGCCGCCCACACCCCGCCCGACCGGCGCTTATTGCCGCCGCACGGCCGCACCGCGGCCTGTTCACCGCTCAGACGCCGGGCCCGGCGCCGCCGGTTCCCCGCCTCGTACGCAAGGTCACGATTCGGAGGCGTACTCGACAAGCCCGTGTGAGAGGCGTCACGCTGTTTCCCATCCACGCGGGGAGGCTTGGATGGGCAAGAGCCGCAGAACTGTTCCCGAGGAACTCTTGCTGCTCGCATTGGACCCGACCACGGGTACCACGGCGCAGCCGCAGACCCTCGACCTAGGACTCGCCGGGGCGCAGCTCGTCGAGCTGTCCCTGGCCGGACGGATCGTCCCGGAGGGCGACCGGATCGCCGTGGTGCTGCCACGGCCGACCGGCGACCCGACGCTGGACCACGCACTGGAGTTGCTGCGCCGACGCGGCAGCCCGGTCCGTGCCGCGCACTGGATCGGCGGGCCCCGTTTGGGGCTGCGGCAGACCTACCTGGCGCACCTGGAGCGGTGCGGCATGGTCACGGCCGTGCCGGGCCAGGTGTGCGGGGTGCTGCCGACGACGCGTTACCAGGCGTCCGACGACTGCACCAACGCCGCGATCAAGCAGCGGCTGGACACCGCGATCCGCACCGGCGTGCCGCCGGACCCGCGGACGGCCGCGCTCGCCGCCCTGGCCCACTCGGTGGGTCTGGGCAAGCACCTGTACCCCGGCAACGAGGGCCGGTCGTCACGGTCGCGGCTGCGCGACCTGATCCGGTACGACCCGCTGGGCGGGATGGTCGCGCACGCCGTGATGGACGTGCAGAACGGCCTGCCGTCGCAGCAGAACCGTTCATCCTCGGGAGGTGCGCAGGCCGGCGCGGGTCGCCCCGGTCAGCGTGCGGCGGGCCGCGGCGCGGCCGGCGGCCGGGTCGCGGCGCCCCGCGTGGGCGTTCGCTGACGCGGTCGGCCCCGGGCACCGGGCAGCGCACGCAGCACGCAGCGCACCGCACGCCGTACCACCGCAACACGCAGCACCGCTCCACGGCAGCACCACTCCACCGCACCACCGGCCGGTACCAGCCGGCCGGCAGCACCGGACCCGCGCACGGCCCGGCGCTCGCCGTACCGCTCGCGCCGTCACCCGGTGGTGAGCAACCAGCAGCACGGAGGGGCGGTCGCCCGCGACGGAAGTCGCCGGGCGGCCGCCCCTCCGCCGTCCCCGAAGGCGGGCCGGACCGCTCGACGGAGCGAGGCCGGGACCGCCTCCGCACGTGCCACCAGCACGTGTGCGGGCTTCGGGGGCGCCCGCACCGCCGTCCCAGTACCACCGGTTCGAGCCGCATCGCCGCCTTACCACTCAGGGGTGCCCGCTGTCTCGCCGAAGCGCTTTTCCGATGATCTGTTCTACTGCGCTCCTGTGATTCCCCGGCGCCGATCTGATCCAAGGTGACATGCTGCTCAAAGTCAGGGGGGTTGGTCCCAATTTCCACAGTGTTCCGAGGATTGCCGCTCCAACGATCACCAGAGGTCCGGCCGGAGGTCGACGTGTCCGCGAACATCAATCCCACCGTGCGCCGCAGGCGCCTGGGCTCCGAGCTGCGCAAACTGCGCGAGGGCCTGTCCATGACGGCGGAGGAGGTGGCCGGCCGGCTGATGGTCTCCCAGTCGAAGATCAGCCGACTGGAGAACGGCCGCCGCAGCATCAGCCAGCGGGACGTCCGTGACCTCTGCGACGTCTACAACGTCACCGACGAGGCGATGCGGGCCAGCCTGATGGAGATGGCCCGGGAGTCCCGGCAGCGCGGCTGGTGGCACGACTTCAACGACATGCCGACCCCCTACAGCGTCTACATCGGGCTGGAGGCCGAGGCCTCCTCGATCCGGGCCTACGAGTCCTCGTTCGTCCCCGGCCTGCTGCAGACCGAGCAGTACGCCCAGGCCGTGGTCGAGGGCACCCAGCCGGACACCGACGCGCTCGCCGTCCAGCGCCGGGTGCAGGTCCGGATGAAGCGCCAGGACCGCGTCAACGGCGAGAACCAGCTCGGCAGTCTCTGGACCGTCATAGACGAGGCGGTGCTGCGCCGCGAGGTCGGCGGCAAGGCCGTGATGGCCGATCAGCTGAAGCACATGCTGGAGCTGAGCCAGCGCCCCAACATCACCATCCAGGTGATCCCCTTCTCCAAGGGCGCCCACCCCGGGATGACCGGGACATTCTCCCTGCTGGAGTTCCCCGAGTCAGCCGATTCCACGGTTGTCTACTTCGAAGGGGTGACGAGCGATCTCTACCTGGAGAAGGACGCGGACGTGCGCCGCTATACCAGTCTCTACGACCACCTGCGGGCTGCGGCGCTCGGGGTGGCCGAGAGCCGCTCACTGATAGCCGAGATTGCGGAGGACTACCACGCATGAGCACCACCATCGAGAACGGGACGGTCTGGCGGAAGAGCAGCCACAGCGGCGGCAACGGCGCGTGCGTGGAGATCGCCACGCCGGCCCGGGGTGCGGTGGCGGTCCGGGACTCCAAGGACCCGCAGGGCCCGCAGCTGCACTTCTCCGCCGATGCCTGGAAGTCCTTCGCCGAGGCCGCCGGGGCAGGGGCGTTCGGCGGCTTCTGATCCGCGGCACCCGTTCTCGGCCCAGTTGCCCGTAGCGGTGTCCGCCGCTCCCCCGTCGGCGGACACGGCTACGGGCAACTGCGCGTTCCGGGCCCGGAGCTCGACGGCCGGGGCCCGGCACAGCACGGCCCGGCGCAGCACGGTCCGGCGCAGGACGGCTCAGCGCAGGACGGGGTAGCGCGCCGACCAGGCGACGCCCTCCGGGGTGTCCTGCCCGTGCAGCTCGGGCCCGTGCATCAGTTCCAGGACGAAGTCGTCGGCCAGCTCCAGCAGCGCCCCCCGCCCCTCCAGGCCCGCCACCAGACCGGGCGGCAGCGCGGTGTCCCCGTGCAGCACCCCGAGCAGGTTGCCGCAGATCGCGCCGGTGGAGTCGCTGTCCCCCGAGTGGTTCACCGCCAGCAGCAGGCCGGACCGGACGTCGTGGGCGACCAGCGCGCAGTACACCCCGATCGACAGCGCCTCCTCGGCGACCCAGCCCTCCCCCAGCGCCTCGACCCGCTCGGCGGACGGCTCCCCGGCCCGCACCGCGTCCAGCGCCGCCCGCAGCGCCGCCGTGGTCTCCTCGTGCCCCGGCCGCTCGGAGAGCAGGGCCAGCGCCAGGTGGACGCCCTCCTCCAGGGTCCCGCCGCGGGCCGCGGTCTGGACGATCACCGCCAGCGCGCCGGCCGAGAGGTAGCCGGTCGGGTGCCCGTGGGTCAGCACCGAGCACTCCACCGCCAGCTGGAACACCAACCCCGGCTCCCAGGTGGTGAGCAGCCCGAACGGGGCCGCCCGCATCACCGTGCCGCACCCCTTGGAGTGCGGGTTCTTGGGCGCCTCCAGGGTGCCGAGCCGCTCGGCGTCCGGCCCGGAGAGACCGGAGAGACAGGCCTGGCCGGGGGCGCGCTGGGCGTACAGCCACTCCTCGCGGCCGAGCCAGCCGAGGTCGCCCCGCCGCTCGTCCGGCCCCCAGTCCCGCTGGGTGGCGGACCAGCGCAGGTAGGCGAGGTGGAGGTCGGTGGGCGGGTGCCAGCTCCCGGTGTCGCGGCGGATGTGGGCCCGGATCAGCCCGTCCACGGTGAACAGCACCATCTGGGTGTCGTCGGTGATCGCGCCGAGCCGCCCGTACGCGGGGACGTACCCGGTGACGCCGTGCGGGCCGTGCACCGCGCGGATCTTCTCCAGCGACTCGAACTCGATGCCCGCGCCGAGCGCGTCGCCGATCGCGCCGCCGAGCAGACAGCCCCGCACCCGGCTGCGGAAGTCCTGCTGCTGTGCGCGTGACCACAGTGGCATCACGACGGGGCGCCTTTCGTCCGGGAAGCGGTCCGCGCGCCGCGGACCGGTCGCGCGCCCTCGCACTGTATTCGAATGGCCGAACAAGTCGAGGGGTTCACCCGAACAACAGACTTGACAAGATCATGCCATGCATGTGTTCCCGTTGCTGTGGTCGACGGCCAGCGTGTCCACGGCGCCGAAGGCCTCCAGCAGGCCGCAGAACCCGGCGGCGGCGGAGACCGCCATCGCGGCCACCAGCAGGACCGGCCGCCGCCGGGCCCGCACCGCCAGCCACCCGGCCCCGACCGAGGCCCCGAGACTCAGCAGTGGCGCCACGATCGCGGCCGCCCACACCGAGCCGGGCACCGAGGCGGCCTTGTGGCACAGCTCCCAGACCAGGTGCTGGTGGGTGTCCTGCGCGTACCTCGCGAACACGAAGCCCACCACGGCCGCGAGCACCGCTGCCCCGAGCGGGCCCCACCGGCCCGCGCCGTCCCTCTCCGCCACCGCGTCCACGCTGCGCCCCCGATCGCCGTGGTGGCCCGGGCATCGGGCCACCATGACGTGGACGCGGACACCGGGGCTCCGGTTCTCCGGTTCTCCGGCGCGCCGGTCGATGGCGCGCCGGTCGAAGATGCGCCGGTCGAAGATGCGCCGGTCGAAGATGCGTCAGTCCAGCACGGGCAGCAGCTCCGGGAGGTGGCCGTCCGAGGCCAGGGCCGCGGCCCTGCGCTCGGCCGGCACCTCGCCGTAGGTGGTGGTGCGCTGCCGGTGCGGGCGGCCCGCCGCCTCGGCGATCGCCTGCAGGTCCCGGACCGACTTGTAGCTCCCGTACGCCGAACCGGCCATCCGCGAGATGGTCTCCTCCATCAGCGTGCCGCCCAGGTCGTTGGCGCCCGAGCGGAGCATCTCGGCCGCGCCCTCGGCGCCCAGCTTCACCCAGCTGGTCTGGATGTTGGGGATGTGCGGGTGCAGCAGCAGGCGGGCCATCGCCACCACCGCGCGGTTGTCCCGGGCGGTCGGCCCGGGCCGGGCGATGCCCGCCAGGTAGACCGGCGCGTTGGTGTGGATGAACGGCAGCGTCACGAACTCGGTGAAGCCGCCGGTGCGTCGCTGGATCCCGGCGAGCAGCCGCAGGTGCCCCAGCCAGTGGGCCGGGGTGTCCACGTGCCCGTACATCATGGTGGACGAGGAGCGGATGCCCAGCTCGTGCGCGGTGGTGACCACCTCGACCCAGGTGGCGGCCGGCAGCTTGCCCTTGGTGAGCACCCAGCGGACCTCGTCGTCCAGGATCTCGGCGGCAGTGCCCGGGATGGTGTCCAGCCCGGCGTCCTTGGCCTCCTGCAGCCACTCGCGGATCGACAGGCCGGTCCGGGTCGCGCCGTTGACCACCTCCATCGGCGAGAAGGCGTGCACGTGGATGCCGGGGACCCGCTCCTTCACGGCGCGGGCGATGTCGAAGTAGGCGGTGCCGGGCAGGTCGGGGTGGATTCCGCCCTGCATGCAGACCTCGGTGGCGCCGACCTCCCAGGCCTGCGCGGCCCGGTCGGCCACCTGCTGGAGCGAGAGGGTGTAGGCGTCCGCGTCGGTGCGGCGCTGGGCGAAGGCGCAGAACCGGCAGCCGGTGTAGCAGACGTTGGTGAAGTTGATGTTGCGGGTCACGCAGTAGGTGACGTCGTCCCCGACCGCGTCGCGCCGCACGTCGTCGGCGATCCGGCAGAGCGCGTCCAGCGCCGGGCCGTCCGCGTGGAACAGGGCGAGCGCCTGGTCGTCCGTCAGCTTCTCCGGGTCGTCGGCGGCCACCGCCAGGGCCTGGCGGAGGTCGCCCGCCAGCCGTTCCGGGGCGCCCTGGGCGAGCACCTGCTCGCGCAGCACCTCCCAGTCCCCGTAGACGTCCTCGAAGTCGGCCCGGCGGTCGCCGGTGCGGCCCTCGGTGTCGATGGTCGCGTGCAGGTCGGTCCGGCCGTACGAGGCCGGCAGGTCCTCAGGCTCCTGCCAGGGCAGGCCCCGGACCACCGCGTCCGGGCGGGCCAGGCCGGTCTCCGGGTCGGACAGCGCGCGCACGTGCGGGAGCACCCGCGGGTCCAGCCAGGGCTCGCCGTGCCGGACGTACTCGGGGTAGACGGCGAGGCGTTCGCGCAGCTCGAAGCCGGCCGCCGCCGACTGCTCGGCCAGCTTCTCGATCTGCGGCCACGGGCGCTCGGGGTTGACGTGGTCCGGCGTCAGCGGCGAGACCCCGCCCCAGTCGTCGATCCCGGCGCCGATCAGCCGCCGGTACTCGCCGTCCACCAGGTTCGGCGGCGCCTGCAGGCAGGCCGAGGGGCCCATGATGTGCCGGGCGACGGCGACGGTGGCGACCAGTTCGTCCAGCTCGGCGTCGGGCATGCCGCGCATCGCCGTGTCCGGCTTGGCGCGGAAGTTCTGCAGGATCAGTTCCTGGATGCCGTGGTACGCGCGGGAGATCCGGCGCAGCGCGAACAGCGACTCGGCGCGCTCCTCGTACGTCTCGCCGATGCCGATCAGCAGGCCGCTGGTGAAGGGCACCGAGCTGCGGCCGGCGTCCTCCAGCACCCGCAGCCGGACGGCCGGTTCCTTGTCGGGCGAGCCGTGGTGCGGGCCGCCGGGCTCGCTCCACAGCCGGGTGGCGGTGGTCTCCAGCATCATGCCCATCGAGGCCGAGACCGGCTTGAGCCGCTGGAAGTCCGTCCAGCTCAGCACCCCGGGGTTGAGGTGCGGGAGCAGGCCGGTCTCCTCCAGGATGCGGATCGACATCGCCCGGACGTAGGCGATGGTGTCGTCGTAGCCGTGCGCGTCGAGCCACTCGCGGGCCTCCGGCCAGCGGTCCTCGGGCTTGTCCCCGAGCGTGATCAGGGCTTCCTTGCAGCCCAGTTCGGCGCCCCGGCGGGCGACGTCCAGCACCTCGTCCGGCGACATGAACATCCCCTGCCCGGCCCGGCGCAGCTTGCCGGGGACGGTGGCGAAGGTGCAGTAGTGGCACTTGTCGCGGCAGAGCCGGGTGAGCGGGATGAAGACGCTCTTCGAGTAGGTGATGACGCCGGGCCGGCCCGCGGCCTCCAGGCCCGCGTCGCGGACCCGGGCGGCGCTCCGGCAGAGGTCCAGCAGATCCTCGCCCCGGGCTTGGAGCAGCACCGCGGCCTCGGCCGCGTCGAGCGCGACACCGTCCCGGGCACGGCGCAGCGCGCGCCGCATCGCGTTCGCGGTCGGGGGGAAGGTTCCGTCCATGGCGGCGACACTACGCCAGTTCTCGTACGTCCGGAGTACGTGACCCTGAGGCCGTCTCAGGGTCGGCTGCGCCGCGAGGTCGACCCCGATCTGGCCCTGCAGGGCGATGACCCGGGCGGTCCGGGGCCGTGTAATGGAGAGCACAGGCACGCCGGCCACAACGGCGCGGCACGACGGCACAGGCACGACGGCACAGGCGATGTCACGGCTACGGAGGGGTTGGACGCGATGACGGACGACACGGCGGCTGAGCGGTACGGGGACGGCGGCGTGCCGTACCGGGCGGGGCGGCGCACCGCGGTTCGGGTGGGGCTGCCGCTGGCGGTGGCGGCGGTGATCGCCACGGGGGTCGGCCTGGTGCCGGCGCTCGCGGCCGACTCCCCGCCGGACCTGCCGGCGCTGACGGCGGAGCAGGTGGTGGCGAAGGCGCTCGGTTCGCAGGCGCAGACGCTCTCGGGCACGGTCTCGGTCTCCGCCGACCTCGGGGTGCCGGCCCAGCTGCTCGCGGCGGGCGGTGCGGCCGGCGTCCAGGCCGGTGGCGGCGGCGTCGGCTCGGGCGGTACGGGCTCCGCCGGGAACGTGTCCGGGGCCTCCCCGGAGGTCAAGCTGACCGAGCTGCTCGGCGGCGAGCACACCGTGCGGGTCGCGGTGGACGGCCCGGACCGCCAGCGGATCGGCCTGATCGAGCAGCTCGCCGGGTACGAGCTGGTCCACAACGGGGACCAGGTCTGGGCCTGGGACAGCTCCACCAACGAGGCCGTCCACCTGACGGTCCCGCAGGGCGGCCGGCCCGGCGGCCACGCCGGCGGGGCGCCGCTGACCGGGGTGCCGCTGACCGGGGTGCCGGCCACCCCGCAGGAGGCCGCCCGTCAGTTCCTCACCGCGGGCGCGGGCACCACGGCGGTCACCGTGGACGGCACCGCGACCGTCGCCGGGCAGAAGGCGTACCAGCTCAGCGTGAAGCCCACCCAGTCCGGTTCGACGATCGGCGAGGTCCGGATCGCGGTGGCCGCCGAGAACGGCGTGCCGCTCGCGGTGTTGGTCAAGGGCACGGACGGCGGCAAGGTGCTGGACCTCCACTTCACCGAGGTGTCCTTCGCCGAGCCGGCCGCCAGGACCTTCGAGTTCACGGTGCCCAAGGGAGCCCAGGTGACGGAGCGGAAGGCCGGCGACGCGCCGAAGGCCCCGTCCGGGCGGGACGCGCAGCGGGCGGCCGAGGGGCTGAACGTGGTCGGCGAGGGCTGGACGGCGGTGCTGACCGCCCAGCTGCCCACCGGTGACGTCCCGGTGCCCGCGGAGGGCGGGCGCCACGGCAAGGGCGACGGCAAGGGTCACGGCCCGGCCGGGGCGCAGAGCCCGCTGGCGCTGGCGAAGTCGCTCGGCAAGCCGGTCAAGGGCGGCTCGCTGATCAGCACCAAGGTGCTGAACGTGCTGGTCACCGAGGACGGCCGGGTCTTCGCGGGCGCGGTGACGCTGCCGGTGCTGCAGAGTGCGGCCGGGGTGAACTAGTGACCCAGGCTCCCGTGACGGGGGACGTGACGGAGCCGGCCGGGGGGCGGGGCGCGCGGCTGCGCCCGGCCCCCGCGGCCGTTCCCGCCGCCGCCTCCGCGCTTCCGGCCCCGTCCGACGACGTGATCAGAACCCGCGGGCTGACCAAGCGGTTCCGCGGTGGCCAGCTGGCCGTGGACGGACTGGACCTGACGGTCCCCCGCGGCTCGGTCTTCGGCTTCCTCGGGCCGAACGGCTCCGGCAAGACCACCACCATCCGGATGCTGATGGGCCTGATCGCGCCCACCTCGGGCGTGGCCACCGTGCTGGGCGAGTCGATGCCGCAGTCCGTCGCCACCGTGCTGCCCCGGGTCGGCGCGCTGATCGAGGGTCCGGCGCTGTACGGCTTCCTCTCCGGCCGGGACAACCTGGTCCGGTTCGACGCCGCCGACCCGACGGCCGACCCGCGCACCCGGGGGCGCCGGGTGGCCGAGGCGCTGGACCGGGTCGGTCTGGCGGCCGCCGCGGGCAAGAAGGCCAAGGCGTACTCGCTGGGCATGAAGCAGCGGCTCGGCCTGGCCTCGGCGCTGCTCCAGCCGCGTGAGCTGCTGGTGCTGGACGAGCCGACCAACGGTCTCGACCCGCAGGGCATGCGGGAGATCCGGGCGCTGGTCCGGGAGGTCGCGGCCGAGGGGACGACCGTCTTCCTCTCCTCGCACCTGCTGGACGAGATCGAGCAGGTCTGCACCCACGCCGCGGTGATGTCGCGCGGCCGGCTGCTGGTGCAGGGCACCGTCGCCGAGCTGGCGGCGCGCGCGCAGGGCCGGCTGGTGGTCCGCACGCCGGACGTGGCGCGGGCCGCCGAGGTGCTGGCCGCGCACCGGGTCGCCGAGGTGCGGGCCGGCGAGGAGCGGGTGGAGGGCGAGCTCGACGCCCCGGCCGACGGCGTCCTGCCCGGGATCTGCGCGGCGCTGGTCGCGGCCGGGGTGCGGGTGCACGGCTTCGGTGTGGAGCGGGGCACGTTGGAGGACGCCTTCGTGGCGCTGACCGGGGAGGGCTTCGATGTCGCGGGCTGAGGTGCTGCGCGCACCGGTGGCGGGGCGGCGGCCGCAGACGGCGGCCGGGTTCCTGGCGCTGTTCCGCAGCGAGCTGCTGCTGACCTTCCGCCGGGTGCGCACGATGGTGCTGCTCGGGATCCTGGCGGTGCTGCCGGTCCTGATCGGCGTGGTGGTCCGGATCGAGACGGACGGGCCGCGCGGCGGCGGGGGCCCGGCCTTCATCGCGCAGGTGACGCAGAACGGGCTCTTCCTGGTCTTCACGGCGCTCGCGGTCTCGCTGCCGGTCTTCCTGCCGATGACGGTGGGTGTGGTGGCCGGGGACTCGGTGGCCGGCGAGTCGGCCGGCGGCACGCTGCGCTACCTGCTGGTCGCCCCGGCCGGGCGGACCAGGCTGCTGGCCGCGAAGTTCGCCGCCGGGCTGGCGTTCTGCCTGGCCGCGACGGTGACCGTGGCGCTGTCGGCGCTGGCCACCGGCGCGGCGCTGTTCCCGCTCGGCGACGTCACGCTGATCTCCGGGGAGACCATCGGGCTCGGCTCGGCCCTGCTGCGGGCGGTGCTGGTGGCCGCCGTGGTGGCCGCCTCGCTGGCCGGGCTGGTCGCGATCGGCCTGTTCATCTCGACGCTCACCGGCAGCGGGATCGCGGCGATGGCCGCCACCGTCGGCCTGGTGATCACCGTCCAGATCCTGGACAGCTTCCCGCAGCTGCACGCGATCCAGCCGTACCTCTTCACCCACCACTGGCTCAGCTTCGGGGACCTCCTGCGCGAACCGATGTACTGGGACGGCGTGCTGAAGAACCTCGGGTTGCAGGGCGCCTACGTCGCCGTCTTCGGCTCGGCCGCGTGGTCCCGCTTCACCAGCCGGGACATCACGGCCTGACCGGGGCGGCCGCCGTCGGCGGGTGGCTGCCCCCGACGGGCGGCCGCCGTCAGCGGGTGGCTGCCCCCGACGGGCGGCCGCCGTCAGCGGGTGGCCGCCGTCAGCGGGTGGCCGCCGGGGCCGGGGCGGCGTCGCCCGGGGTGGGGTCGCCCGGGGTGACGCCGGAAGGGGCGGCGCCGGAAGGAGCGGCGCGGCCGGCGGCCCGCTCCAGGGCGGCGGCCCGCTCCATCCGGTCGGCCCGCACCCGGCGCAGCGCGTCCCAGGTGAGCAGCGCCAGCGCGGCCCAGACCAGGGCGAAGCCGGCCCAGCGGGCGGGCGGCATGGACTCGTGGAACACCGCGACGCCGATCAGGAACTGGAACACCGGTGCCAGGTACTGCAGCAGCCCGAGCACGGTCAGCGGCACCCGGACGGCCGCCGCCCCGAAGCAGAGCAGCGGGATCGCGGTGATCACCCCGCTGAGCATCAGCAGCCCGGAGTGGCCCCAGCCGTACTCGCCGGCCACGGTGTGCCCGAAGGTGCCGCGGCCGGCCGTCTCCAGGTAGATCAGGTAGCCGAGGGCGAAGGGGAACATGAAGGCGCTCTCGGCCGCCAGGCTCTCCAGCCCGCTCAGCCCGACCTTCTTCTTCAGCAGCCCGTAGGTCGCGAAGGACAGCGCCAGGGTCAGCGCGATCCAGGGCAGCCGCCCGTACCCGAGGGTCAGGACGACCACCGCGAGGGCGCCGATCCCGACGGCGGCCCACTGCGCGGTGCGCAGCCGCTCCTTCAGCACCAGCACGCCGAACGCGATGGTGACCAGCGGGTTGATGAAGTACCCGAGGCTGGTCTCCACCACGTGCCCGGCGTTGACGGCCCAGATGTAGACGCCCCAGTTGACCGAGATCACGGCGGCGGCCCCGCCCAGCATGGCGACCCGGCGCGGCTGGCGCAGCAGCGGGCGCATCCAGCCCCAGTGCCGCTGGGCGACCAAGAGCAGGGCCACCGCGACCAGTGACCAGACCATCCGGTTGGCCAGGATGTCGTCGGCGGCCCCCGGCTCCAGCAGCGGCCAGAACAGGGGGAAGAGCCCCCAGATCCCGTACGCGGCGATGCCGTACCAGAGCCCTCTGCCGGCCTCCTGCTGGGTTGTCTCTGGCATTGACGGCCTGCCCTCCGCGCGCACGTGTGTCGAGCCGACGGTAGCGGGCGCGGGGGCAGGCTGTCATCTCCGTATTCGGTTTTTGGTCATGACAGGGGCGGGTGGGGCTCAGGCGCCGAGGGCCGCGCGCACGCTCTCGGCCAGCGGGACGGTCGGACGGCCGATCAGGCGGGCCAGGTCGCCGGGGGTGCCGGCCAGCTCGCCGCGGGCGATGCCGGCGTCCACGTCCACCAGGATCTCGGCGAAGCCCTCCGGCAGGCCCGCGCCGACCAGGACCTCGCGGTGCTCGGCCGGGGTCACCTCGCGGTGCACGACCGGCTTGCCCGAGGCCCGCGCCAGCTCGGCGGCGAGCTCCGGCAGGCTCCACGCGGCGTCTCCGCTCAGCTCGTACACGGTGTCGGCGTGGCCGCTCCCGTCGCCCTCGGCGAGCAGCACGGCGACCGCCGCGTCGGCGTAGTCCCGGCGCGGGGCGCTGGCGATCCGGCCCTCGCCGGCGCTGCCGACCACGACCCCGCGGGCCACCGTGCCGGCCGCGTCGCCCAGGTAGTTCTCGGTGTACCAGCCGTTGCGGAGGAAGGAGAACGGCAGACCGGACTCGCGGATCACCGCCTCGGTCGCCCTGTGCTCGTCGGCGAGCCGGAAGGTGGCCGCGCCCGGCGCGCTGGTGTACGCGAGCAGCGCGACCCCGGCGGCCCGTGCCGCCTCGACCACGGCGGTGTGCTGCGGGATCCGGCGGCCGACCTCGCTGCCGGAGATCAGCAGCACCCGGTCGCCGGCCGCGAAGGCGCCGGCCAGGGTCTCCGGACGGTCGTAGTCGACCTCCCGGACGGTCACGCCGCGGGCGGCCAGGTCGGCGGCCTTCGCGGCGGAACGGACGGCCACCGCCACCTCGCTCGCGGGGACCTTGGCCAGCAGGCCCTCGACGACCAGGCGGCCGAGCTGTCCGGTGGCGCCGGTGACGACGTACATGGTGATGACTCCCTCGTGCTGTCGCTTCGTTGACCTCGCAACTAACCCTAGGGATGGCACTAACCTTCCGAAAGTACGCACTTCAAAGTACGGTACTGACATGCAGGTAATGACCAATGAGCTGCCCCCGGCGGACGTCCTCGACCGCATGTGCCCCTCGCGCGGGGTGCTGGAGCACGTCACCAGCCGGTGGGGCGTGCTGGTGCTGGCCGCGCTGAACGAACGCGGCTACCGCTTCAGCGAGCTGCGCCGCCGGGTGTCGGGGGTGAGCGAGAAGATGCTCGCGCAGACCCTCCAGACCCTGGAGCGCGACGGCTTCGTCCTGCGCGAGGCCCATCCGGTCATCCCGCCCCGGGTCGACTACAGCCTCACCCCGCTGGGCCGGGAGGCCGCGGAGCTGGTCGCCGCGCTCGCCCACTGGTCCGAGCGGCGCGTCCCC
This sequence comes from Kitasatospora sp. NPDC127111, assembly GCF_042677465.1. Taxonomy (NCBI): domain Bacteria; kingdom Bacillati; phylum Actinomycetota; class Actinomycetes; order Kitasatosporales; family Streptomycetaceae; genus Kitasatospora; species Kitasatospora sp. NPDC127111. The sequence continues at coordinate 247,636 of NZ_JBHXTG010000002.1, read as the reverse complement.
GCCGTCCTGACGGCCCGCACCGAGTACGACGCGCGCCCGCGCTGAGCGGTGGTACCCGGCGGGGCCCCGCCCTGGCCGCCCTTCAGGAGGTGGGGCCCGCCACGTCGATGACCGAGAACCAGACTTCCGGCAGATAGCCGTTCGGGGACGGCGCGGGCGACAGGCGCACCGCCGGGTGCGGGTGAAGCCCCACGGTGGCCAGCACCTCGGCCGCCGGGTACCCGAACAGGTCGACGTCGGCCAGCACCACGGGCACGGCGGACGGCCGGGTCGGCGCGGCCTCGCATCGGCGAAGGCTCACGGCCGCGAGGCCCGGTCTGTCGCGATCCGGTCGGCTGAGGCGGTCCGCGCAGTCGCCGTAGAGGAGCAGGTCCACGCCCTCGTAGCAGGCGGTGAAGGCCCAACCCGCCTGGCACACCCAGGTCTCGCGCACATCCGCCAGCGTCGAGACGGCCCACTGGGCCGCCCGCTCGGACGCGCCGAAACGCACGACGCCCGCGTTCCGCGGCAGGGCGAGACCCGTCCCCGGCAGCAGCTCGAACATCCCTCGATGGTGCCCGGGCGCGGCCGCCGGAGCAACGGGCCGGGTCAGCTCTCGGCGATCAGCGCCGCGAGGCCGTCGAGCACGCGGGCCAGGCCGAACCTGTACGCGTGGTCCGGGTCGTAGGCGCCGCCGTGGGCCCCGCCGGCCGCCGCGCCGACCCTCGCGGCGACCGGGTACCGCTCGACGTCGAACACCCGGGCCAGCAGCTCCGCGTTGGCCGCCCACCACTGGGAGTCGCTCATGGCGCTGTCCTGCTCCGCCGCGCGTTCGTCCGACGCCATCCGGGCACAGGTCTGCACGAAGCCGAGCAGGTGCGTCAGCGCGGCGTCCAGCTCCACGTCCGGCAGCCCGGTGCCTTCCAACGCCCGCAGCTCGTACTCGTACTTGGCCATCAGCCCGGGCCCGAGCGGCGGCCGGCTCGTCGACACTCCCGCCACCCACGGGTGGGCCCGGTACAGCTCACGGTTGTCGTGGGCGACGGCCGTCACCCGCGCGCGCCAGCCCTCGTCGGCCGGGGCACTGCGCGGCATGGTCGCGTAGACGGTGTCCAGCATCAGGTCCAGCAGCTCGGCCTTGCCGGGCACGTACGTGTAGAGCGCCATCGGGGAGACGCCCAGCTCCTGGGCCACCCGCCGCATGGTCACGGCGTCCACGCCGTCGGCGTCGGCCAGGGCGATCGCCGCGGTCGCGATCTCGGCCGGCGACTTCGCCTGCCGGGGACCGCGCCGGCCCGGCTTCTCCTCCGCCGACACGCCCCAGAGCAGTGCCAGCGTCCGCGCCGGGTCTCCTGCACTGCTGCGTTCGCTCGCCATGGGCAGATCCTTTCACGGCCCCGCCCGGCTACGGTCGGAGCATGACCGCCCGCGCCCCCGAGCCGCTCCCCGGCACCGACTCCGCCGGGGCGATCCGCCCCCGGGTCACCTGCCGCCGCTGCCACCGCCCGCTGCACGACCCGGAGTCCCGCATCCTGCGACTCGGCCCGGAGTGCCGGGACCCGGCCGAACGCGTCGCCCGCCACGAGGTCGACCAGGATCCGCTACCCGGTCTCGACTGACCGGCCCTCCGCCGACTTGACGGCGCCATATCGTTTTTCGATAACATCGAAAAACGATATGGCGCCGATGGGTGCCGGAGGGCTGGGGGACCATGAACGACACGTCCTGGTGGACACGAGTGGCGGACCACGTGCTGGAGCTGGTCATCGGGCTGGCCCTGCTGCTCGTCGGCCTCTTCCGCGTCCTCCTCCCGGTCCTGGGGGTGGCCGGCCCGCTGTCGCCGGCGGCCTCCCGCGAGGTGCGCGTCGACTCCGCGCAGCTGCCCGACGTGGCGGCGTCCGGAGCCGTGACGCTCCGCGGCTCCGGTCACGCCGAACTGGCCTTCGCCGACCCCGGCCTCGGCCAGCGCCTGCTCCTCGCCCTCCCCGGGCTCGTGAGCGGCCTGCTGGCCATCGCGATCCTCGCGGTTCTGCTGCGAATGGCCCGCACCTTCCGGGAGGGTGACTTCTTCGTCCCCCGGAACACGCGACGCCTCACCGTCATCGCCGCCGCCCTCATGCTGACGGGCGTCCTCCCCCCGCTGCTGGACATGATGACGACCAACCTCCTGGCCCGCGACCTGCCGATGGCGCAGGCGATCGCACCCGCCGAGGACTACGCGGTCCTGCCGATGTTCCTCGCGGTCCTCGCCGGCGCCGCCGCCGGGGCGTTCCGTGCCGGGACCCGGCTACGCGCCGACACGGAAGGGCTGGTCTGATGCCACCGGAGGAGCCGCACCAGATCGAGTGCCACCTGGACCGTCTTCTGGAGGAACGCGGCCTGACCCTCGCCGAGCTCGCCACGCGGGTCGGCGTGACCGTCGCCAACCTCTCCGTCCTGAAGAACGACCGGGCCAGGGCCATCCGGTTCAGCACGCTCAGCGCCATCTGCCGCGAACTGGACTGCCAACCCGGGGACCTGCTCACCTGCGCCCACGACTGAGCGGCCGCCGCCCCTTCTCAGGGTCGGCCTCACCCCGGGGGGCGGCCTGCGCGCGTCAGCTCCCCCCGCGGGGGGAGGCGGTCCGGCGGCACGGACGAGGGAACGGCGCGGCGGCTGCGCCATCGCCGGAGGGACACCAAGCCCCGCCCCGCGCCAGGAGATGGAGAACCCCGAATTCCCGCAGGGGACCGCCGGCCTCGTCATGGACCTCTGCTACGCGCCGATGCTCGCCTGGGGCCCGCTGGTCGCCGCCCTCACCGTCGCCTACGCCCGGCGCCGCGCCGCCGGACGGGTCCTCGAACCCGCCTGCTGAGCAGGCGCATTGCCACGGCAAACCTGCCGCCCGTCCCAGCCCCGGTGCGGTCTCGTCACGTCCTGGTCAAAAACCCGCCGGGGCCGTGGTGCGCCCGGGCGGCCACCGCCACCATGGACCCGGAGGACCGCCGCCTGACGGTCCCAGAGACGGGGGGAACCGTCATATGAACGCCATCGGCAGCGGCACACGTGTGTCCGCATTCCTCGGACTGGCCGTGGTCGGCGCACTGGTCCTGACCGCCTGCAACGACAGCGACTCGTCCGACTCGGCCAAGACCCCTCCGGCCTCGGCGCCCGCGGCACCCAGCCAGACCGCGCCCACGCAGGCCGCCCCGAGCAGCCCGAGCGCCCCGGCCACCCAGGCCGCCCCGAGCACCCCGGCCGCCACCGGCCCGGCCGCCGGCAACGCGCCCGCCCCCGGCGGCAAGGACGCAACGCCCGGGCAGACCTTCAAGATCGGCGAGGCCGCCCAGGTGCCGTTCACCTTCGGCAGCAACAAGGGCACCGTCTCGATCGCCGTCACCTCGATCGAGACCGGCGACCCGGCCGACCTGGAGCCGCTCAAGCTCGGCGACAAGGCGAAGGGGCTGGTCCCGTACTACGTCCACTACACGGTCACCAACACCGGCACCACCGACCTCTCGCACACCAGCGTGGACCACATGAAGGGGCTGCTCGCGGACGGCACCGAGGCCCAGGACCTGCTGGTCATCGGCACGTTCGCCAAGTGCCCCAGCCCGTCGCTGCCGAAGGGCTTCACCGCCGGGCAGAGCGCCCAGAGCTGCGCGGTGGCGCTCGCCCCGACGGCCTCGAAGGTCACCGGCGCCGAGTACTGGGGCAACCCGTACTCGCTCGGCAAGAACGCCGTCTTCTGGAAGTGACCGCGACCGCTGCACGACGGGCGTGGAGCCGCGCTACCGGCGCAGCTCCACGCCCGTCCGCGTACCGCCAGTAGCGACACCCTCGAAGAACTGCCCGGGGTTCCCCCTTGCCAAATTCTCCGTACTTTGTACAGTGTACTGCGTACGGGATATTCGTCGAGGAGAGGGCACTCACCCATGCAGATCACCGGCACCGCCGTATCGCTCACCGTCGAGGACGTCGCCGCCTCCGCCGCCTTCCTGCAGCGGCACTTCGGGTTCGCCGAGCACATGGCGGCCGACGGCTTCGTCTCGCTCGGCCGCGAGGACTCCGGGATGAACGTCATCTACCTGCGGCGCGGCCTGGAGGTCCTGCCCGAGGGGTTCCGCGACCAGCACGCCGCCGGACTCATCGTGGCCTTCACCGTCACCGGCCTGGCCGACGAGGAGGCCCGACTGAAGGCGGAGGGCGTGGAGATCACCATGCCGCTGCGCGAGGAGCCGTGGGGCGAGCGGCTGTTCCAGGTCACCGACCCGAACGGGGTGGTGATCCAGCTGGTCGAGTGGGCCCAGCAGTAGTCACCCGCGAAGGCCTCGGTCGCACACGGAGGCCGTCGCCACGCACGTGAGGCGCCCCCGGCCGGAGCCGGGGGCGCCTCACGGGTGGAGCCCCGACCTCAGTCGACGGTCCAGGTGTCGCTCCCGGCGAGCAGCGTGGCCAGGTCGCCGGGGCCGCGATGGGCGGCCGCCGTGGCCAGCTGGCCGGCCATCAGCTCGTCGTACACCGGGCGCCGGACGCTGCGCAGCACACCGATCGGGGTGTGGTGCAGGGTGTCCGCGTCGGCGATCCGGGACAGCGCGAAGGCCGTGGCCGGGCTCGCCGCGTGGGCGTCGTGGACGAGCACGGACGCCTCGTTGCCGGCCGTGACGGCGTCGGCGAACAGCTCGCCGTCCGGGCCCCGGAAGACGCCCTGGGCGCGGTCGGCACCGAACCGGATCGGCTGCCCGTGTTCGAGCCGGATCAGTGCCTCGTCCCGGGTGCCCGGCTCCTTCAGGACCTCGAAGGCGCCGTCGTTGAAGATGTTGCAGTTCTGGTAGATCTCCACCAGCGCCGTGCCCTCGTGCTCCGCGGCCGCCCGCAGCACGGACTGCAGGTGCTGGCGGTCGGAGTCGATGGTGCGGGCGACGAACGTGGCCTCGGCGCCGATCGCCAGCGAGAGCGGGTTGAAGGGGGCGTCCAGCGAGCCCATCGGGGTGGACTTGGTGATCTTGCCGAGCTCGCTGGTCGGCGAGTACTGGCCCTTGGTGAGGCCGTAGATCCGGTTGTTGAAGAGCAGGATCTTCAGGTTGACGTTGCGCCGCAGCGCGTGGATCAGGTGGTTGCCGCCGATCGACAGCGCGTCGCCGTCACCGGTCACCACCCAGACGCTGAGGTCCCGCCGGGACGAGGCCAGCCCGGTGGCGATGGCCGGCGCCCGGCCGTGGATCGAGTGCACGCCGTAGGTGTTCATGTAGTACGGGAAGCGCGAGGAGCAGCCGATCCCGGAGACGAAGACCGTGTTCTCGCGCTTGATCCCCAGCTCGGGCATGAAGGCCTGCACCGCCGCCAGGATCGCGTAGTCACCGCACCCCGGGCACCAGCGCACCTCCTGGTCGGTCTTGAAGTCCTTGGCGCTCTGCGGCGTTTCGCTCTTCGGGACCAGCTTCAACGAGGGGAACTGCTCGTTCATCGGGTGCCCTCCTCGTCCAGGTTGCCGATCGCCGCCCACAACACGTCCGCCAACTGCGCCGCTTTGAAGGGAAGTCCGCGCACCTGGTTGTAGGACTGCGCGTCCACCAGGTACTTGGCCCGCAGCAGCAGCGCCAGCTGGCCGAGGTTCATCTCGGGGACGATGATCTTGTCATAACTCTTCAGCACCGCACCGAGGTTGGCCGGGAACGGGTTCAGATTGCGCAGGTGCGCCTGGGCGACGTCGCCGCCGTCCGCGCGGACCCGGCGGACCGCCGCGGTGATCGGCCCGTAGGTCGAACCCCAGCCGAGCACCAGGACGCGCGCCTCGTTCGAGGGATCGTCGACCTCCACGGCGGGCACCGTGATCCCGTCCACCTTGGCCTGCCGGGTGCGGACCATGAAGTCGTGGTTGGCCGGGTCGTAGGAGATGTTGCCGGTGCCGTCCTGCTTCTCGATGCCGCCGATCCGGTGCTCCAGACCGGGCGTGCCGGGCACCGCCCACGGACGGGCCAGCGTCTGCGGGTCCCGCAGGTAGGGCCAGAACGCGCCGTCCTCGCGGTTCGGCCCGGTCGCGAAGTCCGGTGCGATCTCGGGCAGTTCGTCGACCTCCGGGATCCGCCACGGCTCGGATCCGTTGGCCAGGTAGCCGTCCGAGAGCAGGAACACCGGCGTCCGGTAGGTGACCGCGATCCGGGCTGCCTCCAGCGCCGCGTCGAAGCACTCGGCAGGGGTGGCCGGGGCCACGATCGGCACCGGCGCCTCGCCGTTGCGTCCGAACATCGCCTGCAGCAGGTCCGCCTGCTCGGTCTTGGTCGGCAGGCCGGTGGACGGGCCGCCGCGCTGGATGTCGACCACCAGCAGCGGCAGTTCGAGCGAGACGGCCAGGCCGATGGTCTCGCTCTTGAGCGCCACCCCCGGACCCGAGGTGGTGGTCACGCCGAGCGCGCCGCCGAAGGCCGCGCCGAGCGCCGCGCCGATGCCGGCGATCTCGTCCTCGGCCTGGAAGGTGCGCACGCCGAAGTTCTTGTGCTTGCTGAGCTCGTGCAGGATGTCCGAGGCCGGGGTGATCGGGTACGAGCCCAGGTAGAGCGGCAGTCCGGAGCGCTCGGCCGCGGCGATCAGGCCGTAGGAGAGGGCCAGGTTGCCGGAGATGTTGCGGTAGCGGCCGGGCGCCAGCTTCGCCGGGGGCACCTCGTAGGACACCGCGAAGGACTCGGTGGTCTCGCCGAAGTTCCAGCCGGCCCGGAAGGCGCTGATGTTGGCCTCGGCGATCTGCGGCTTCTTGGCGAACTTGCTGCGCAGGAAGGTCTCGGTGCCGTGGGTGGGCCGGTGGTACATCCAGGACAGCAGGCCCAGGGCGAACATGTTCTTCGCCCGTTCGGCGTCCTTGCGGGCCAGGCCGCTGTCCTTGAGCGCCTCCAGGGTCAGCGTGGTCAGCGGCACCTTGTGCAGGTGGAAGGCCTCCAGCGAGCCGTCGGCCAGCGGATCGGCCGGGTAGCCGACCTTGGCCAGCGCCCGCTTGGTGAACTCGTCGGTGTTGACGATGATCTCCGCGCCGCGCGGGAGGTCGGGCAGGTTCGCCTTGAGGGCGGCCGGGTTCATCGCCACCAGGACGTTCGGCGCGTCGCCCGGGGTCAGGATGTCGTGGTCGGCGAAGTGCAGCTGGAAGGACGAGACGCCCGGGAGGGTGCCGGCGGGGGCCCGGATCTCGGCGGGGAAGTTGGGCAGGGTGGAGAGGTCGTTGCCGAAGGACGCCGTCTCCGAGGTGAACCGGTCACCGGTGAGCTGCATTCCGTCGCCGGAGTCGCCGGCGAAGCGGATGATCACCCGGTCCAGTCTGCGGATCGGCTTCGCTCGCCTCGGCCGCGGACCGCCCGGCACGGCGGGACCGGAGCGGTCCCCACCGGGCCCCGAGCGGCCCTCGTCGCCGTCCGGGCCGTCCACTGCTTCTGACTGATCGACCTGACTGGTCACTGCCGCGGACCTCCTCGTGGGCACCAGCCGCGGGCGTGAGCCGTGTGCCCCGTCCGCCTGGTGCACCTATCGCATCCTATGCGGGTAAGGAATCGCTGGAGTGGAACTGACGGATGCGGCGGGAAACTACTCCCACCCCCTACAACGCGTTCCACCTGCGGTCCCATCCCGGCCGGCCCGGGGCCCGGGAGTCCGGACGCCGGGGCCCTCGGGGTGCGGGTGACCGGGGCCCCTCGGCCGTGCGGCTGACCGGGGCCCTCGGGGTGCGGGTGATCGGGGCCTGCGGTGGGGTGACCAGGGCCCCTCGGCCGTGCGGGTGACGGGGCCCGCGGGTGCGGGTGACCGGGCCCTAGGAGTTCAGATAGGTGAGCACGGCCAGCACCCGGCGGTGGTCCTCGGGGCTCTGGGCCAGGCCCAGCTTGAGGAAGATGTTGCTGACGTGCTTCTCCACCGCGCCGTCCGAGACCACCAGCTGCCTGGCCACCGCCGTGTTGGTCCGGCCCTCGGCCATCAACCCGAGCACCTCGCGCTCGCGCGGGGTCAGCCCGGCCAGCACGTCGCCCTTGCGGCTGCGGCTGAGCAGCTGCTGGACGACCTCCGGGTCCAGTGCGGTGCCGCCCTCGGCGACCCGGACCACGGCGTCGACGAACTCGCGCACCTCGGCGACCCGGTCCTTCAGCAGGTAGCCCACGCCCCGGGTGGAGCCGGCCAGCAGCTCGGAGGCGTACCGCTCCTCCACGTACTGCGACAGCACCAGCACGCCCAGCTCCGGGTACAGGCCGCGGAGCGTGACGCAGGCGCGGACGCCCTCGTCGGTGTGGGTCGGGGGCATCCGGACGTCGGCGACCACCACGTCGGGCAGGGTGCCGGCCGCGGCCAGGTCGTGGATCACCTTGAGCAGCGCCTCGCCGTCCCCGACACCCGCCACGACCTCCAGGCCGCGGTCGGTGAGCAGCCTGGTCAGGCCCTCCCGCAGCAGTACGGAGTCCTCGGCGATGACGACGCGAAGCATGGCGGCCTTCCGGGTGGGCGGTGCGACGGGTGGGGCGGACAGGGGTCAGTCTTCCCTACGCGCGCGCTCACCGGGGCGGAAAGTCACACCGCGCAGCGCGGCGGCCGGTGCGCCCGGGCGGACGGCCCGGATGCCGGGCCCGCCCCCGGGGTACCGGGGCTCGGCCAGGCCCCGGCCGGTCCTCGGCCGAGGCTCGGCCGGGGCGAAGCCGGTCCTCGGCCGGGGCTCGGCCGGTCCTCACATGGTGCGGATGGCCACCGCGTCGCACAGGCCCTGCAGCGCCGCCTTGGCCGGCCCCTCCGGCAGCGGGTCGAGCAGCGCCCGGGCCTCCTCGGCGTGCCGCAGCGTCTCGCGGCGGGCGTGCTCCAGCGCCGGGTGGCGGCGCAGCAGCCGCAGCGCCTCGGCGTGCAGCTCGTCGTCGGCGAGGCTGCCGGCGACCAGCTCGCGCAGCCGCAGATCGGCCGGGTCGGACTCGTCCACCGGCATCTGCTGGAGCAGCAGGGTGGGCAGCGTCGGCACGCCCTCGCGCAGGTCGGTGCCGGGGGTCTTGCCGGACTCGTGGCCGTCGCTGGCGATGTCGAGCACGTCGTCGGCCAGCTGGAAGGCGATCCCGATCCGCTCGCCGTAGGCGCTGAGGATGTCGATCACCCAGGGCTCGGCACCGGCCAGCAGTGCTCCTATCCGGCAGGAGACCGCGATCAGCGATCCGGTCTTGCCGGCGAGCACGTCGAGGTAGTGGCGCAGCGGGTCGTCGTCCGGGCCGGGGCCGGCGGTCTCCAGGATCTGGCCGGTGACCAGCCGCTCGAACGCGTCGGCCTGGAGCCGGACGGCCTCCGGGCCGAGGTCGGCGAGCACCTGGGAGGCGCGGGAGAAGAGGAAGTCGCCGGTGAGGATGGCGACCGAGTTGTCCCAGCGCGAGTTGGCGCTGGGGGCGCCGCGGCGGACCGGGGCCTCGTCCATGACGTCGTCGTGGTACAGGGTGGCGAGGTGGGTCAGCTCGACCACGACGGCGGCGGGGACCACTCCGGGGGCGTTGGCGTCGCCGAACTGGGCGGCGAGCAGGACCAGCAGCGGGCGGAAGCGCTTGCCGCCGGCCTCCATCAGGTGGCTGGCGGTGACGGTGATGAACGGGACGTCGCTCTTCACCGCCTCGACGAGCGCGGCCTCCACCGCGTCCATCCCGGCCTGGACGTCACGGGTCAGGTCGCGGTCCTGCACGCTGAGCCCAAAGGGTCCCACGACGGTCACGAAGACCACTCCTCTGTCCCTGGTCGATCTAGCGGCCTGGTCCCTGAGTGCCGCCGCTGGCCATACAGGCAGGGTATCCGGTCGCGAGTGGATCACTGCACGGGCGTGCGGATCCCGTCGCGATCCGGCCGTTCCGGCTGGTCAGCCATGGTGCCGGGACGACTCGTCCGGGCCGCGCGGATGAGGCGCGACCCGGACGGGCAGACCCTCCCGGCGGGCCCCGGCGGGGAGCCCCGGCGGACGGCCCCGGCGGGACCTCGGCGGGGCCCGGCGGGACCGCGGGGGGACCCTGGCGGGGCCCGGCGGGACCGCGGGGGGCCTCAGCGGACGAAGAGCGAGGCCTTCGTCGCCAGGTCCAGGAAGTACTGCGGCAGCAGGCCCAGGCCGAGGGTGACCAGGACGCCGACGCCGATCGCGGTGGCCGTGAAGGCGCTCGGGATGGCCACGGTCGGGCCCCCCGGCTTCGGGTCGGAGAAGAACATCAGCACGATCACCCGGATGTAGAAGAACGCGGCCACCGCCGAGCTGAGCACACCGACGATCACCAGGGGGGTCGCGCCGCCGGCCGCGGCGGCCTGGAAGACGGCGAACTTCCCGGTGAAGCCGGAGGTGAGCGGGATGCCCGCGAAGGCCAGCAGGAAGAGCGCGAAGACCGCCGCGACGAGCGGCGAGCGCCGGCCCAGTCCGGCCCAGCTGGAGAGGTGGGTGGCCTCGCCCTTGGAGTCGCGCACCAGGGTGACCACGGCGAAGGCGCCGAGCGTCACGAAGGAGTACGCCAGCAGGTAGAACAGCACCGAGCTCAGGCCCTGCTTGTTGGTGGCGATCACGCCGGTCAGGATGAACCCGGCGTGCGCGATGGAGGAGTAGGCGAGCAGCCGCTTCACGTCCTGCTGGGTGACGGCCAGGATCGCGCCGACCACCATGGTCAGGATCGCCACGCCCCACAGCACCGGCCGCCAGTCCAGCCGCAGGCCGGGGAAGGCGACGTAGAACAACCGCAGGAACGCGCCGAACGCGGCCACCTTGGTCGCGGCCGCCATGAAGCCGGTGACCGGGGTGGGCGCGCCCTGGTAGACGTCCGGCGTCCAGGCGTGGAACGGCACCGCGCCGACCTTGAAGAGCAGGCCGACCGCGAGCATGGCCAGGCCGATCAGCAGCAGCGCGTCGTTCTGGGTGGTGGAGAGCAGCGCCGGGGTGGCCAGTGCCTTGCCGGAGATGACGTCGGCGATGTCGCCGAGCCGGACGCTGCCCGCGTACCCGTACAGCAGCGCGGTGCCGAACAGGAAGAACGCCGAGGCGAAGGCGCCGAGCAGGAAGTACTTGACCGCCGCCTCCTGGGAGAGCAGTCGGCGGCGCCGGGCCAGTGCGCAGAGCAGGTAGAGCGGGAGGGAGAGGACCTCCAGCGCCACGAACATGGTCAGCAGGTCGTTGGCGGCGGGGAAGAGCAGCATGCCGCCGACCGCGAACATGGTGAGCGGGAAGACCTCGCTGGTGCTGAACCCGGCCCGGACGGCGGCGCGTTCCTGCTCGCCGCCCGGGGTGGCGGCGGCCTGCGCGGTGAAGGTGTCGGCCGGCTCGCCCCCGGCCTTGGGCTCCAGCTTCCGCTCGGCGTAGGTGAGCACCGCGACGACCGAGGCCAGCAGGATCACGCCCTGCAGGAAGAGCGCCGGGCCGTCGAGCGCGACCGAGCCCATCGCCAGCAGGTCGACCTTGGTCGAGCCGTAGCCCTGGGCGGCGAGCACCACCACGGCGGTGAACGCGCCGGCCAGGCCGGTCAGGGCCAGCCAGACCTGTGCCCGGTGCCGGTGCCGGCGGGGCAGGAAGGCCTCCAGCAGGATCCCGGCCACGGCGGCGCCGAACACCACCAGCATCGGGGAGAGCTGGCCGTACTCGACATGTGGCGCCGGGATGCTCTGGGTGTTGCCGCCGGCGGCGGCGAGCCAACCGGTGGTGCTCACTTGTGCTCACCTCCTGGGGTGGCGTCTCCGGACGGGGCGGCGACCGGGTGGGCCGGTGCCGGGTCGGTCTCGTGGACCTGCGAGAGGGTCGCGTCCACCGACGGGTTGACGATGTCGGTGAGCGGCTTCGGGTAGACGCCGAGCAGCACGGTCAGGGCCAGCAGCGGGGCGACGACCAGGAGTTCGCGCACCTTGAGGTCGGGCATGGCGCGCACGCCCTCCTTGACCGGTCCGGTCATGGTGCGCTGGTAGAGCAGCAGGGCGTAGAGCGCGGCGAGCACGATGCCGAAGGTGGCGACGATGCCGATCGCCGGGTACCGGGTGAAGGTGCCCACCAGGACCAGGAACTCGCTGACGAACGGTGCCAGGCCGGGCAGTGAGAGGGTGGCCAGGCCGCCGATCAGGAAGGTGCCGGCGAGCACCGGGGCGACCTTCTGCACGCCGCCGTAGTCGGCGATCAGCCGGGAGCCGCGGCGGGAGATCAGGAAGCCGGCCACCAGCATCCACGCGGCGGTGGAGATGCCGTGGTTGACCATGTAGAGGGTGGCTCCGCTCTGGCCCTGGCTGGTCAGCGCGAAGATGCCCATGATGATGAAGCCGAAGTGCGAGATGGAGGCGTACGCGACCAGCCGCTTGATGTCCTTCTGGCCGACGGCGAGCAGCGCGCCGTAGATGATCCCGATCACCGAGAGGACCAGGATCGCCGGGGCGAAGGTCTTCGAGGCGTCCGGGAAGAGGCCCAGGCAGAAGCGGAGCATCGCGAAGGTGCCGACCTTGTCGACCACCGCGGTGATCAGCACGGCCGTTCCGGCGGTGGACTCGCCCATCGCGTTCGGCAGCCAGGTGTGCAGCGGCCAGAGCGGGGCCTTCACGGCGAAGGCGAAGAAGAAGCCGAGGAACAGCGCCTTCTCGGCGGTGCCGCTGAGCACCAGCCGGCCGTCGGAGACCGCCGAGGCGAGCGTCGGGAGGTCGAAGGTGCCGAGGCCCTGGTCCTGCGCGATCACGTAGAGGCCGATCACGGCGGCCAGCATGACCAGGCCGCCGAGCAGGTTGTAGAGCAGGAACTTCACCGCGGCGTAGGAGCGCTGGCGCGCCGACTCGGGGCCGCCCGCCCGGTCGCCGAAGCCGCCGATCAGGAAGTACATCGGGATCAGCATGGCTTCGAAGAAGACGTAGAAGACGAAGACGTCGGTGGCGTAGAAGGAGACGATCACCATCGCCTCCACCGCCAGGATCAGGGCGAAGAAGCCCTGGGTCCGCCGCCGGTTCTCGAAGGTGCCGTCGGGGCCGGCCGGTCCCGGGTCGGCGTCGTGCCAGGAGGCCAGCATCACGATCGGGACCAGCACGGCGGTGAGCAGTGCCAGCACGGCGCCGATGCCGTCCACGCCGAGCGAGAAGGTGATGCCGAAGGAGCGGATCCAGCTGTACGACTCGGTCAGCTGGTAGCGCGGCCCCTCCGGCTCGAACTGCCCGGCCACGGCGGCGGCCAGGACGAGGGTGACGGCGGAGACGCCGAGCGCGACGGCCTTGGTGGTCCGCCGCCGGGCCTCGGTGGACCCGGCGGGCAGCGCGGCGGTGAGCACCGCGCCGGCCGCCGGGACGGCGCAGGTGGCGGTCAGCAGCACGCTCATCGCCTGACCTCCCAACGGATTTGGGGCCTATTCATCAGACGGACCTCATCAGGAGAGTCGTGGCGACCAGCACCAGCGTGCCGCCGAACATGGAGAGCGCGTACGAGCGGACGTAGCCGTTCTGGATCCGCCGCAGCCGGCCGGAGACTCCGCCGATGGTGGCGGCCAGGCCGTTGACGAAGCCGTCCAGGCCGCGGCTGTCGAAGAAGACCAGGGCGGCGGTGAGCGCCGAGCCGGGCCGGACCAGGACGGCGTGGTTGAAGTCGTCCTGGAGCAGGTCCCGGCGGGCGGCCCGGGTGAGCGGGGAGCCGACCGGCGGCACCACGGGGACGGTGGAGCGCCCGTACATCGCGTACGAGATCGCGACGCCGACCAGCATGCAGACCGTGGCGAGCACGGTGACCGTCAGCGGGGAGAGCGGCGAGTGGCCCTCGTCGTGCCCGGTGACGGGTTCCAGCCAGTCGACGAACGAGTTGTTCAGGACGAACAGGCCGCCGGCGAAGACCGAGCCGAGGGCCAGCAGGATCATCGGGAGGGTCATGGTCTTCGGCGACTCGTGCGGGTGCGGGTCGTGGCCGTCGGCGTCGGGCTGCCAGCGCTTCTCGCCGAAGAAGGTCAGGATCATCACCCGCGTCATGTAGAACGCGGTGACGGCCGCGCCGACGAGGGCGCAGAGGCCGAGGATCCAGCCCTCGGTGCCGCCCTTGGCGAAGGCCGCCTCGATGATCTTGTCCTTGGAGAAGAACCCGGACAGGCCCGGGAAGCCGATGATGGCCAGGTAGCCGAGGCCGAAGGTGACGAAGGTGACCGGCATGTACTTGCGCAGGCCGCCGTAGTGACGCATGTTCACCTCGTCGTTCATGCCGTGCATGACCGATCCGGCGCCGAGGAACAGTCCGGCCTTGAAGAAGCCGTGGGTCACCAGGTGCATGATGGCGAAGGCGTAGCCGATCGGGCCGAGGCCCGCCGCCATGATCATGTAGCCGATCTGCGACATGGTCGAGCCGGCCAGCGCCTTCTTGATGTCGTCCTTGGCGCAACCGACGATCGCACCGAAGAGCAGCGTGACCGCGCCGACCGCCACCACGGCGGTCTGCGCGTCCGGCGCCAGGTTGAAGACGGGCCCGGAGCGGACGATCAGGTAGACGCCGGCGGTCACCATGGTGGCCGCGTGGATCAGGGCGGAGACCGGGGTCGGGCCCTCCATGGCGTCGCCGAGCCAGGACTGCAGCGGCACCTGGGCGGACTTGCCGCAGGCGGCGAGCAGCAGCATCAGGCCGATCGCGGTGAGCTTGCCCTCGCTCGCCTGGCTCGCCGCGCCGGCCGCGCCGCCCTCCGTGCCGAGGATCGGCCCGAAGGCGAAGGAGCCGAACTCCGCGAACATCAGCATGATCGCGATGGAGAGGCCCATGTCGCCGACCCGGTTGACGATGAACGCCTTCTTGGCGGCCGTCGCGGCGCTCGGCTTGTGCTGCCAGAAGCCGATCAGCAGGTACGAGGCGAGGCCGACGCCCTCCCAGCCGAAGTACAGCAGCAGGTAGTTGTCGGCGAGGACCAGCAGCAGCATGGCCGCCAGGAAGAGGTTCAGGTACGCGAAGAACCGGCGCCGGCGCTCGTCGTGCGCCATGTAGCCCACCGAGTAGAGGTGGATCAGCGTGCCCACACCGGTGATCAGCAGGACGAAGGTGATCGAGAGCTGGTCGAGCTGGAACGCGACGTCGGCCTGGAAGCCGTTCACCGGGATCCAGGTGTACAGGTGCTCGGTGACGGCGCGGTCCTCGGCGGGGCGGCCCAGCATGTCCGAGAACAGGGCGAGCCCGAAGCCGAAGGAGAGCGCGGCCAGTGCGGTGGCCAGCCAGTGGCCGAGGCGGTCGAAGAGCCGGCCGCCGAGCAGCAGCAGGGCAGCACCGGCCAGCGGAGCCGCCACGAGCAGCGAAATGAGAGAGTTCACCGAAGGCCCTCCGCCTACAGCTTCATCAGGTTGCTGTCGTCGACCGAAGCGGAGTGCCTGGTCCGGAAGATGGAGACGATGATGGCGAGGCCGACCACGACCTCGGCCGCCGCGACCACCATGGTGAAGAACGCGATGATCTGGCCGTCCAGGTTGCCGTGCAGCCGGGAGAAGGTGACCAGCGCCAGGTTCGCGGCGTTGAGCATCAGCTCGACGCACATGAACAGGACGATCGCGTTGCGCCGGATCAGTACGCCGGCGGCGCCGATGGTGAACAACAGGGCCGAGAGATAGAGGTAGTTGACCGGATTCACTCCGCGCCCTCCTCGTCGTGGTCGTTCGGCGCGGCGTGGTTGTTCGGCGCCACCGGCTCCAGCCGCTTGCGCCCCGGCTCCGCGCCCGGCAGCTCCTGGCGCGGACCGGCCACCGGCGGACGCCCGGACGACGGACGGCCCAGCCAGTCCGCGGTGGTCTCCTCCAGCTCGGCCATCCGCCGCAGCATCTCCTGGCTGACGTCACGGATCTGGCCGCGCTCGCGCAGCGTTCCCATCACCGAGTCCTCGGCGACCGTGCCGTCCGGCAGCAGGCCCGGGACGTCCACCGCGTTGTGCCGGGCGTAGACGCCGGGCGCGGGCAGCGGCGGGACCTGGATGTTGTCCTTGACCCGCTGGGCGGCCAGCTCGCGCTGGGTCTTCGGGGCCTTCACGTGCTCCCGGTGGGTCAGCACCATCGCGCCGATCGCGGCGGTGATCAGCAGCGCACCGGTGACCTCGAAGGCCCAGACGTACTTGGTGAAGATCAGCCGGGCCAGGCCCTGGACGTTGCCCTCGGCGTTCGCCTCGGCGAGACCGGTGAAGGTGTCCAGCTTGGCGTTGGCGATGCCGGCGATCAGCAGCACGCCGAAGCCCAGCCCGCAGAGCACCGCGGCGAACCGCTGGCCCTTCAGCTGCTCCTTCAGCGAGTCGGCGCTGGTGACGCCGACCAGCATCACCACGAAGAGGAAGAGCATCATGATCGCGCCGGTGTAGACGACGATCTGCACCACGCCCAGGAACACCGCGCCCTGGGCCATGTAACAGACCGCCAGGGCGAGCATGGTGGCCGCCAGGCAGAGCGCGCTGTGCACGGCCTTCCTCATCAGCAGCATGCCGAGCGCACCGCCGACGGCGATCACCGCGAGCACCCAGAACTGGACGGCCTCGCCGGTGGAGGTCGCGCCGGTGACGGCGGCGAGGTTCAGCGTGGTGGGGGCGGCGGTCACGACTGCGCCTCCTTCTCCCGCTCGCTGCGCTCCTGCCGGACCGTGCCCGGCGCCGCCGCGGTGATCTCGCCCCGGTAGTACGCGCCCTCGTCGGCGCCCGGGAAGATCGCGTGCGGGGTGTCGACCATGCCCTCGGAGAGGCCGACCAGCAGCTGCTCCTTGGTGAAGATGAGGTCCTTGCGGGAGGAGTCGGCGAGCTCGTACTCGTTGGTCATGGTGAGCGCGCGGGTCGGACAGGCCTCGATGCAGAGGCCGCAGAGGATGCAGCGGGCGTAGTTGATCTGGTACACCGCGCCGTACCGCTCGCCGGGCGAGTAGCGCTCCTCGTCACGGTTGTCGGCGCCCTCGACGTAGATCGCGTCGGCCGGGCAGGCCCAGGCGCACAGCTCGCAGCCGACGCACTTCTCCAGTCCGTCCGGGTGCCGGTTCAGCTGGTGGCGGCCGTGGAAACGCGGAGCGGTGGGCTTCTTCTGCTCCGGGTACTGCTCGGTCAGCCGCTTCTTGAACATGGCCTTGAAGGTCACGCCGAAGCCGGCGGCCGGCCCGAGGACGGAAGGCTTGTCGGGCCGGTCCGGCCGGACTCCGCTGCCGTTCTGGTCGGACGACATCTCGGTTCAGCTCCCTTCGGAGTGGTCGGCCCCGTTGAGGGCGTCCTGGAGTTGCTTCGGGGCGCGGCTGCGCCGGCGCGGCACCGGCGGGAGCTGCTGGCCGGGCAGCGGGGGCACCGGGTACCCGCCCGCCATCGGGTCGAACTCTCCGGTGGGCGGCTCGGCTTCGGCCGCCGCTTCGGGCTTGCGCTTCAGGACGTCCCGCACCAGGGCGAGCAGCAGGATCGCGCCGGCCGGGGCGCCGACGTACAGCACCACCTCGCCAAAGTCGTAGCCCTCGTTCCGCAGCGCCCGGACGCTGGCCACCATCACCAGCCAGACCAGCGAGACCGGGATCAGCACCTTCCAGCCGAGCTTCATGAACTGGTCGTAGCGGAGCCGGGGCAGGGTGCCGCGCAGCCAGATGAAGAAGAACAGCAGCAGCTGGATCTTGAGGGTGATCCAGAGCATCGGCCACCAGCCGTGGTTGGCCCCCTCCCAGAAGGCGGAGACCGGCCAGGGTGCCCGCCAGCCGCCCAGGAACAGGGTGGACGCGACCGCCGAGACGGTGACCATGTTGACGTACTCGGCGAGCATGAACATCGCGAACTTCAGCGAGGAGTACTCGGTGTTGAAGCCGCCGACCAGCTCGCCCTCGGCCTCCGGGAGGTCGAACGGCGCCCGGTTGGTCTCGCCGACCATCGAGATGATGTAGACGATGAAGGACACCGGCAGCAGCACCGCGAACCAGGTCGGCTGCTGCGAGGAGACGATCTCCGAGGTCGACATCGAGCCCGAGTAGATGAACACCGCCGCGAAGGACAGGCCCATCGCGATCTCGTAGCTGATCATCTGCGCGGACGACCGCAGACCGCCGAGCAGCGGGTACGTCGAGCCGGAGGACCAGCCGGCCAGCACGATGCCGTAGATGCCGACCGAGGCGGTGGCCAGGATGTACAGCAGCGCCACCGGGAAGTCGGTCAGCTGGAGCGGGGTGCGGGTGCCGAAGATCGACACCTCGTCGCCCGCCGGGCCGAACGGGATCACCGCGAAGGCCATGAACGCGGGGATGGCGCAGACGATCGGGGCCAGGATGTAGACCGCCTTGTCGGCGCCCTTGACCACCAGGTCTTCCTTGAGCGCCAGCTTCACGCCGTCCGCGAGCGACTGCAGCATGCCCCACGGACCGTGCCGGTTGGGCCCGATGCGCAGCTGCATCCAGGCCACCACCTTGCGCTCCCAGACGATCGCGATCAGCACCGTGCCGACCAGGAACGCGAAGCAGAAGACCGCCTTGAGCAGCACCAGCCACCAGGGGTCGCGGCCGAAGAAGCCGAGGGTCTCGTACGCGGCGAGGTTCACTGCTCCTCCTCCGGGGTCGGTTCGGTGACGGCCGGCCGGGCCTGCTCGGCGGGGGCCCCGGTGAGGGTGTCCGCCGCGATGGTGACCAGGTGGCCGACGGTGGTGCCGAGTGCGCGGTGGGCGCCGCCCGGGGTGGAGTTGAGCGGGATCCAGACCGTCCGGTCCGGGATGTCCTTGGTGATCTCCAGCGGCAGCGTCAGCGAACCGGCCGGGCCGGTCAGCCGCAGGGCGGCGGTGGCGGCGGGCCCGTCCGCGCCGATCTCCTCGGCGGTGACCGGGGAGATCCGGGCGACGGCCCGGTGCCGGGTGCCGGCCAGGTGCGGGTCGCCCTGCTGGAGCGTGCCGTTGTCGAGCAGCTGGCGCCAGCCCGCCAGTACCGCCTGGCCGGTGGCCGGCCGGGGCAGCAGCCCGTGGTGGGCGGCCGGGTCGGCGGCCCGGTCGCCGGCCCACGGCGCGAACCGGTCCAGCTCCAGCCGGGCGGCCCGGACGTCGGCCAGGCCGAGCCGGTGGCCCAGCGCGTCGGCCAGCATGTTCAGCACCCGGACGTCCGGGTGGAGGTGACGGCCCATCTGCTGGTCGGGCTTGAGCGCGGCCTCGAACATCCGCACCCGGCCCTCCCAGTCCAGGAAGGTGCCGGCCTTCTCGGCCACCGCGGCGACCGGCAGCACCACGTCGGCCCGGGCGGTGACGGCGGACGGGCGCAGCTCCAGCGAGACCACGAACGGCACGGCGGACAGCGCCTCCTCGGCGAGCGCCGGATCCGGCAGGTCGTCCGGATCGACGCCGCCGACCAGCAGCGCGTCCAGGTCGCCGGCGGCGGCGGCCGCGAGGATCTGGTCGGTGTCCCGGCCGATCCGGGCCGGGAGTTCGGCCACGCCCCAGGCGGCGGCGGCCTCGGCGCGGGCGGCCGGGGCGGAGACCGGGCGGCCGCCGGGCAGCAGCCCGGGCAGTGCGCCGGCCTCGACCGCGCCGCGCTCGCCGGCCCGGCGCGGGATCCAGGCGAGCCGGGCGCCGGTGGCGTGCGCCAGCCGCAGCGCGGCGGTGAGCGCGCCGGGGACGGCGGCCAGCCGCTCGCCGGCCAGGATGACCGCGCCGGGGGTGCGCAGCAGTTCGGCGGCGCGGCCGGCGTCGTCGTTCAGCGGCTCGTCGGCGGCGAGGGCGGCCAGCCACTCGGGCTCGGTGCCGGGGGCGGCGGGCAGCAGCGCGCCGCGCAGCTTGGTCAGGCCCCGGGAGGCGAAGGCGGCGATCGAGTACACCTTGAGGCCGCGGGCCCGGGTGGCCTTGCGCAGCCGCAGGAAGACGATCGGCGACTCCTCCTCGGGTTCGAAGCCCGCGAGCAGGACGGCCGGTGCGGCCTCCAGGCCCTCGTACGTCACTCCGCCGCCGTCGAGGTCCGTGCCGCGGCCGGCGACGGCGGCGGCCAGGAAGTCCGCCTCCTCGCCGCTGTGCGGGCGGGCGCGGAAGTCCACGTCGTTGGTGCCGAGCACCACCCGGGCGAACTTGGCGTAGCCGTAGGCGTCCTCGACGGTGACCCGGCCGCCGGTGAGCACGCCGGTGCGGGCGCCGCGCAGGCCCTCGGCGGCCTTGGCCAGTGCCTCCGGCCAGGAGGCGGGTACGAGTTCGCCGTCCTGCCGGACGAGCGGGGTGGTGAGCCGGTCGCGCTGCTGGGCGTAGCGGAAGGCGAACCGGCCCTTGTCGCAGTTCCACTCCTCGTTGACCGCCGGGTCCTCCCCCGCCAGCCGGCGCAGCACCTTGCCGCGCCGGTGGTCGGTGCGCTGGGCGCAGCCGGAGGAGCAGTGCTCGCAGACGCTCGGCGAGGAGACCAGGTCGAACGGGCGGGAGCGGAAACGATAAGCCGCCGAGGTGAGCGCGCCGACCGGGCAGATCTGGATGGTGTTGCCGGAGAAGTACGACTCGAAGTCGTCGCCCTGGCCGGTGCCGACCTGCTGGAGGGCGCCGCGCTCGACGAGGTCGATGAACGGGTCGCCGGCGATCTGCTGCGAGAAGCGGGTGCAGCGGGCGCACAGCACGCAGCGCTCGCGGTCCAGCAGCACCTGGGTGCTGATCGGGACCGGCTTCTCGTAGGTGCGCTTCATCCCCTCGAAGCGGGAGTCGGCGTCGCCGGTGGACATCGCCTGGTTCTGCAGCGGGCACTCGCCGCCCTTGTCGCAGACCGGGCAGTCCAGCGGGTGGTTGATCAGCAGCAGTTCCATCACGCCGCGCTGGGCCTTCTCGGCCACCGGCGAGCTGAGCTGGGTGCGGACCACCATGCCCTCCGCCACCGGGATGGTGCAGGAGGCGACCGGCTTGCGCTGGCCCTCGATCTCGACGATGCACTGCCGGCAGGCGCCGGCCGGGTCGAGCAGCGGGTGGTCGCAGAAGCGCGGGATCTGGGTGCCGATCTGCTCGGCGGCCCGGATCACCAACGTCCCCTTGGGGACCTGCACTTCGACGCCGTCGATGGTGAGCGTGACCAGCTCGACCGCGGGCTTGTCGCCCGTGTCGCCCGTGGAGGTGGATGGTTCTGTGATCGTCACGCGTGCACCTCCCTTTCGGTGGCGGACTGGTGGCCGGGGCGGGGGCCGTCGGCCCAGACGGTGGACGCGGCCGGGTCGAACGGGCAGCGGCGCTCGGCGAGGTGCTGCTCGTACTCGGCCCGGAAGTGCTGGAGCGAGGAGACGATCGGGCTGGCCGCGCCGTCGCCCAGGGCGCAGAAGGACTTGCCGTTGATGTTGTCGGCGATGTCGAGCAGCTTCTCCAGGTCGCCGTCGACGCCCGCGCCGGCCTCGATCCGCTTGAGCAGCTGGACCAGCCAGTACGTGCCCTCGCGGCAGGGGGTGCACTTGCCGCAGGACTCGTGGGCGTAGAACTCCGTCCAGCGGGTCACGGCGCGGACGACGCAGGTGGTCTCGTCGAAGACCTGCAGCGCCTTGGTGCCGAGCATCGAGCCGGCCGCGCCGACGCCCTCGTAGTCGAGCGGGACGTCGAGGTGCTCGTCGGTGAACATCGGGGTGGAGGAGCCTCCCGGCGTCCAGAACTTGAGCCGGTGCCCGGGCCGGACGCCGCCGCTCATGTCCAGCAGCTGGCGCAGCGTGATGCCGAGCGGGGCCTCGTACTGGCCGGGGTTGGTGACGTGGCCGGAGAGCGAGTACAGCGTGAAGCCGGGGGACTTCTCGGTGCCCAGGCCCTTGAACCACTCCTTGCCGCGGGCCAGGATCGGCGGCACCGAGGCGATCGACTCGACGTTGTTGACCACGGTCGGGCAGGCGTAGAGGCCGGCGATGGCCGGGAACGGCGGGCGCAGCCGGGGCTGGCCGCGGCGCCCCTCCAGCGAGTCCAGCAGCGCCGTCTCCTCGCCGCAGATGTACGCGCCGGCGCCGGCGTGCACGGTGATGTCGAGGTCGATGCCGGAGCCGAGGACGTTCTTGCCGAGCAGCCCGGCCGCGTACGCCTCGGCGACGGCGGCCTGGAGGCGGCGGAGCACCGGGACGACCTCGCCGCGCAGGTAGATGAACGCGTGGTCGCAGCGGATCGCGTAGGAGGCGATGATCATGCCTTCGATCAGCGCGTGCGGGTTGGCGAACATGAGCGGGATGTCCTTGCAGGTGCCCGGCTCGGACTCGTCCGCGTTCACCACCAGGTAGTGCGGCTTGCCGTCGTTCTGCGGGATGAACTGCCACTTCATGCCGGTGGGGAAGCCGGCGCCGCCGCGGCCGCGCAGACCGGCGTCCTTGACCAGGGCGATCACGTCGTCCGGGGGCATGGCGAGGGCGGCCTTCAGGCCCTCGTAGCCGGAGTGGCGGCGGTAGGTGGCGAGGGTCCAGGGGCGGCTGTCGTCCCAGGACGCGGAGAGCACGGGGGTGAGCAGCTTCTCGGCCGGCTCGGCGGAGGTCATCACGCTTCGGTCCCTTCGTGGCCGGTCCCCTCGGGGCCGGTGCCTTCGGGGCCCGCGCCTTCGCGGGCGGGTCCTTCGTGGCGGGGCGAGACGACGCGGGTGCCGCCGGTGCCGGGCAGGGCCTCGCCGCGGGCCAGCCGCAGGCCGGCCAGCGAGGGCGCGCCGCCCGCGCCGGACTCGTCGACGGCGCCGGGGCGCTCGTCCGGGAAGCCGGCCAGGATCCGGGCGGACTCCTTGAAGCTGCAGAGCCGGGCGCCGCGGGTGGGGTGGACCTCCTGGCCCGCGCGCAGCCGGTCGACCAGCTGCCGGGCGCTCTCCGGGGTCTGGTTGTCGAAGAACTCCCAGTTCACCATCACCACGGGGGCGTAGTCGCAGGCGGCGTTGCACTCGATGTGCTCGATCGAGATCTCGCCGTCCTCGGTGGTCTCGTTGTTGCGGATCCCGAGGTGCTGCTGGAGCTCTTCGAAGATCTGGTCGCCGCCGAGCACCGCGCACAGGGTGTTGGTGCAGACCCCGACGTGGTACTTCCCGGCCGGCCGGCGCCGGTACATCGTGTAGAAGGTGGCGACGGCCGTCACCTCGGCGGTGGTGAGGTCCAACTGCTCGGCGCAGAACCGGATGCCGGTCGGGCTGACGAAGCCCTCCTCGGCCTGCACCAGGTGCAGCAGCGGGAGCAGCGCGGACCGGGCCACCGGGTAGCGGCCGATCAGCTCGGCGGCGTCGGCGGCGAGGCGGGCCCGCACCTCCTCGGGGTACGGCTTGGCCGGCATCGCCGGCAGGCCGAGTTCCACATTGCTCACCGGTCCACGCCTCCCATCACCGGGTCGATCCCGGCCACCGCGACGATCACGTCGGCGACCTGGCCGCCCTCGCACATCGCCGCCATCGTCTGCAGATTGGTGAACGACGGGTCCCGGAAATGGACCCGGTACGGGCGCGTCCCGCCGTCGCTGACCACGTGCACGCCCAGTTCGCCCTTGGGCGACTCGACGGCCGCGTACGCCTGGCCGACCGGGACCCGGAAGCCCTCGGTGACCAGCTTGAAGTGGTGGATCAGGGCCTCCATCGAGGTGCCCATGATCTTGCGGATGTGGTCGAGCGAGTTGCCCATCCCGTCCGGGCCGACGGCCAGTTGGGCGGGCCAGGCGATCTTCTTGTCGGCCACCATGACCGGGCCGGGGCGGAGCCGGTCCAGGCACTGCTCGACGATCCGCAGCGACTGGCGCATCTCCTCCAGCCGGATCAGGAAGCGGCCGTAGGAGTCGGCGCTCTCGGCGATCGCGACCTCGAAGTCGTAGTCCTCGTAGCCGCAGTACGGGTCGGTCTTGCGCAGGTCGTGCGGCAGGCCGGTGGCGCGCAGGATCGGGCCGGTGGCGCCGAGGGCGAGGCAGCCGGGCAGGTCGAGGAAGCCGACGTCGACCAGGCGGGCCTTGAACACCGGGTTGCCGGTGGCCAGCTTGTCGTACTCGTGCATCCGCGAGCGGAGCGTCTTCACCGCCTCGCGGATCTGGTCGACGGCGCCGGGCGGGAGGTCCTGGGCGAGGCCGCCGGGCCGGACGTAGGCGTGGTTCATCCGCAGGCCGGTGACCAGCTCGAAGACGTCCAGGATCAGTTCGCGGTCGCGGAACCCGTAGATCATCAGGGTGGTGGAGCCGATCTCCATGCCGCCGGTGGCCAGGCAGACCAGGTGCGAGGAGATCCGGTTGAGCTCCATCATCAGGACCCGGATCACGCTGGCCCGGTCCGGGACGTCGGCGGTGATGCCGAGCAGCTTCTCGACCGCCAGGCAGTAGGCGGTCTCGTTGAACAGCGGGGTCAGGTAGTCCATCCGGGTCACGAAGGTGGTGCCCTGGACCCAGCTGCGGAACTCCATGTTCTTCTCGATGCCGGTGTGCAGGTACCCGATGCCGCAGCGGGCCTCCTTCACCGTCTCGCCGTCGATCTCCAGGATCAGCCGCAGCACGCCGTGGGTGGACGGGTGCTGGGGGCCCATGTTGACGATGATGCGTTCGTCGTCGGCCCGGCCGACCGCCTCGACCACCTCGCCCCAGTCGCCGCCGGTGACGGTGAACACCCGGCCCTCGGTGGTCTCGCGGGCCGCCGCCTGCCGGGTCTCTTCTCGGTGCTGAGTACTCATCAGCTGTACGACCTCCGCTGGTCGGGAGCCGGGATCTGGGCGCCCTTGTACTCGACGGGGATGCCGCCGAGCGGGTAGTCCTTGCGCTGCGGGTGGCCCAGCCAGTCGTCGGGCATCATGATCCGGGTCAGCGCGGGGTGGCCGTCGAAGACCAGGCCGAAGAAGTCGTAGGCCTCGCGCTCGTGCCAGTCGTTGGTCGGGTAGACGCTGACCACGGACGGGATCCGCGGGTCGGCGTCCGGCGCGGTGACCTCCAGCCGGATCAGCCGGCCGTGGGTGATCGAGCGCAGGTGGTACACGGCGTGCAGCTCGCGGCCCCGGTCCCCCGGGTAGTGGACGCCGCTCACGCCGAGGCAGAGCTCGAAGCGGAGCGCCGGGTCGTCGCGCAGGGTGCGGACGGTCGGGAGCAGGTGCTCGCGGGCGATGTGGAAGGTGAGCTCGGAGCGGTCGACGACGGTCTTCTCGATCACCTCGGCCGGGTCGAGGCCCTGCTCCTCGAGCGCGCCCTCCAGCTCGTCCGCGACCTCGTCGAACCAGCCCCCGTACGGGCGCCGGCTGGCGGGCGGCAGGGCGATCGGGGCGGTGAGGCCGCCGAAGCCGGAGGTGTCGCCGCTGCCCTTGGCGCCGAACATGCCCTGGCGCCGGCCGACCACCTCGACCGGGATCTCGCGGTGCGGCTGCTCGCGGCGGGTCTCGGGTACCTGGTCGTTCATCGCAGCTGCCCCCGCATCTCGCTGACCGGGGTGGCCTTGAGGGCGAGCGCCTCGCCCAGCTCCTCGGCCCGGCGGCGGTTCGCGCCCAGGGGCTCGTGCTGGATCTTGTCGTGCAGCTTCAGGATGGCGTCCATCAGCATCTCCGGGCGGGGCGGACAGCCGGGCAGGTAGATGTCCACCGGGACGATGTGGTCGACGCCCTGCACGATCGCGTAGTTGTTGAACATCCCGCCCGAGGAGGCGCAGACGCCCATCGAGATGACCCACTTCGGGTTGGCCATCTGGTCGTACACCTGGCGCAGCACCGGGGCCATCTTCTGGCTCACCCGGCCCGCCACGATCATCAGATCGGCCTGCCGGGGGGAGCCCCGGAAGACCTCCATGCCGAACCGGGCCAGGTCGTAGCGGCCGGCGCCGGTGGTCATCATCTCGATCGCACAGCAGGCCAGCCCGAAGGTGGCCGGGAAGAGCGACGCCTTGCGCACCCAGCCCGCGGCCGTCTCCACACTCGTGAGCAGAAAGCCGCTCGGCAGCTTCTCCTCGATTCCCATCAGATTCCTCTCAATGCCCTCGGTGCCCTCAAGTCCTCTGGTTCGTCCGGCCGTTCGGGCTTGTCCGCCCGTTCACAAGGCCGGCGGCCACCCCGTGCTCAGTCCCACTCCAGGCCGCCGCGGCGCCAGACGTAGGCGTAGGCGACGAAGACGGTGGCGATGAAGAGGAGCATCTCGACCAGGCCGAAGATCCCCAGGGCGTCGAAGCTCACCGCCCACGGGTAGAGGAAGACGATCTCGATGTCGAAGACGATGAAGAGCATCGCCGTCAGGTAGTACTTGATCGGGAACCGACCGCCGCCCACGGGCTGCGGGGTCGGCTCGATGCCGCACTCGTACGCCTCCAACTTGGCCCGGTTGTAACGCTTCGGGCCGGTCAGTGAGGCCATCACGACGGAGCCGACCGCGAACGCCGCCGCGATGGCACCGAGTACGAGGATCGGCGCGTAGGCATTCATAGCCCCCGCTCCCTCCGTCCAGTCGTCCTTGACTGCAGATCGGAACCGACGGGTCACGCTGTGGTGGACCCGCGTTCCAGTTCCCGAGATCCACCTCATGTGAGGCAGTTCACAAAGCCTGGAACGAGCGCATCCTATGCCCGTCGGCTTGTGATCTGCGACACGCAGTTCGCCGGGATCTTTGTGATCTACGCCACCTCTGGAATGGTGGCGAATGCGAACATGCCCAGAGTTGTCAACGCAAAGGAGTCAAATGGTCACAACCAGTCGCATTTATCTGCGAAGCGGCTGGTCAGAGCCGCGCTCCTATATCAACTATGCTCCGCTCAGAGCAAATTTCCGGGCGTCATGTTGACGTGTTATAGCGCCTCACTCGGAGGGGTGGCGGGGCTCCGAACGCCCGCTTGACCCTTCGTTCACAAGCGCGCGAGCACCGCATGGGTGGGGCAGGGCGGCGGGGCGGCCGGGTGCTCAGGAACCGCTTTCCCAGACCCAGGCGGCGATGCCGACACGGTTCCGGGCACCGAGCTTCCGTTGGATGGTGGCCAGGTGGTTCTTCACCGTTCCGGCGGTGATGAACAGCTCCGAGCCGATCTCCGCGTTGGTCGCGCCGCCTGCGACGAGCTGGGCGATCTCCGCCTCGCGCGGGGTGAGTTCCTCGACCAGCACCGGACGCTGCTGGTCCTGCGCACTCCTCCAGTTCGTCCGCCCCTGTTTCTCCCGCTCCCGCTCCCGGACGTGTCCATGGTCATGCCCCTGCTTCGACAGCTGCCGCAGCAGCCGGACGGTGACCTGCGGGCTGATCAGTGCGTCCCCGGCGACCGCGGCCCGGACCGCCTCCGCGAGCAACGCCGGGCCCGAGCGCTTCAGCAGGAATCCGGCCGCTCCCGCGTGGATCGCCGCATGGACGTACTCGTCCAGGTCGAAGGTGGTCACCACGACCACCCGGAACTCCCGGCCCAACCGCCGGGTCAGCTCCAGCCCGTCCAGCCGGGGCATCCGGATGTCCGCGAGGATCACGTCCGGCCGCAGCCGATCGGCCTCTTTCACCGCCACCTGACCGTCCTCGGCCTCACCCACCACCTCGATGTCCGGCTGCGCGTCCAGGATGATCCGGTACGCGCTGCGGATCGCCTCGTCGTCGTCCGCGAGAAGTACCCGGATGCTCATCGATCCTCCAGTGGCATCGTTGCCGTCACCCGCCAGCCGTCCGCACCCGCCCGCCCGGAGGCCAGCGACCCGCCCAGCGCCTCCACCCGGGCTGCCAGCCCGGCCAGTCCGCTGCCGCCCCGGCGGGCCTCGCCCAGCCGCGGCCCGGACGGCTGCGGGCCACCGCCGTCGTTCTGCACCACGACCTCCAGCCGCCGCCCTTCGCGTCGCACCCGGACGTCCACCACCCGTGCGTCGGGTGCGTGCCGGCGTACGTTGGTCAGCGCCTCGACCACGATCCGGTAGGCCGTGGCCGCCACCTCCCGGGGTATGCCGGGCTGGTCCGCAGGGGCGTCCAGCCGCACGGTGGTGCCACCGGACTCGGCGAACCGGTCGGTGAGGGAGCCGAGTTCGGCCAGGCCGGGCTGCGGTCCGCGCTCCGGGCCGTCCGTGTCCTCGCCGCGCAGCAGGTGGACGGTCCGGTCGAGCGAGGCCAGGGCCTGCAACCCGGCCTTCTCTATCCGCTCGAACAGGGCCGCGGCGCGGACCGGATCGGAGGCGGCCAGCACCATGCCGGCCTGAGCCTGGGCGACCATGCCGCTGACGTCGTGCGCCACGAAGTCGTGCAGGTCGTGGGCG
The DNA here is from genome assembly GCF_042677465.1 of Kitasatospora sp. NPDC127111. NCBI lineage: Bacteria > Bacillati > Actinomycetota > Actinomycetes > Kitasatosporales > Streptomycetaceae > Kitasatospora > Kitasatospora sp. NPDC127111. The sequence goes on along the minus strand of NZ_JBHXTG010000002.1, from coordinate 219,683 downwards.
AGTTCGAGCCGCTGGGCGCGCCGGGCAGCGGCCACCGAGCGACGTCGGGTCTCGTCCAGCCTGCGCAGGTACAACCCGGCCAGCACGGCCGGCAGCGCGAACACCGACCCGAATCCGAACAGTGCCAGGGTGTCCCCCGGCCCGGCGACGGCCTCGAACCGGGACGGCCAGAGCGCGACCGCCCCGCCGATCGTCCAGGCCGCCGCCGCGGACCGCCGCCCGTCCTCGGCCCGCAGCGCCAGCAACAGGAGCAGGAGCAGAAGGGCGAGTTCGACGAGGCCGACCACGCCGGGCCAGCGGTCGGCCTCGACCCACCGGCCGGCGGCCCAGACGCCGACCGTGGCCGCCACGGAGATGGCCCCGGCCGCACCGGCCACCGCCACCACCCCGTGCCGAGTCCGCAGCGCCCAACCGAGCAACACGGCCACCGGTACCGCCAACGACAGGATCTGACTCATCATCGCCTCCTTCCCGGCGTCAGCGTACGGACCTGGCCGCCCGTCCGCCTGTGCCGATCGGCACATCTCCACACGCCTGCTGAGCAGCAGGAACAGCCCGATCGGCACTGCCACCCATCCCTCCCGGCCGCCAGGCTTGACCCGTCGGATCGGCCACCGGGGCCGGCCGGGAGGGGAGTCCACCACCATGACCGTCACGACCACCGGCGCCGGACCGTCCCCCGGGGCCGCTGCGGCAGCCCGTCCCGCCCGGGGCGCCCGGCCGGCCGGCACCGCGGCTCCCGTCCCCCGCTGGGCCGAGGTGGCCGCCAAGGCCACCGTCTGGACCACCGTGCCGTCCGGGCTCTGGCGGATCGCGTTTGGCCTGGGCATCCCGGTCGGCTTCAGCGGCGAGTTCGCCGAGACGGCCGCCCGGCACAACCCCGGCTGGGGCACCGCCTACGTGGTGGTGCTGAGCGCCCTGGCGGAGTCGCTGGCCTTCCTCACCGTCGGCCTGGTCCGCCCCTGGGGCGAGGTCGTCCCGCGCTGGATCCCGCTGATCGGCGGCCGCGCCGTCCGCCCGCTCGCTCGCCGCGATCGTCCCGGCCGTCCTCGGCTCCGCGGTGCTGACCTGGCTCGGCACGGCGGCCCTGTTCGGCGGCTGGCACAGCAACATGAGCGATCCCGACTCCCCGCACGGCGTGGCGGGTCTGGTCATGACCCTCTGCTACCTGCCGCTGATCGCCTGGGGGCCGCTCCTCGCACTCGTCACCTTCGCCTACGCCCGCCGCACCCTGGGGTACCGATGACGAGGGCGGCCGGTCACACCGGAGCGGGTTCCACCGCCTCGTCCTCCGCCGTCCGCGCCGCGTCCCGGGCCGGGGCGACGGCGGTCCGGCGGCCCCACTCGGTGGCCGCCAGGACGACGGCGCCCCCCAGCAGCGCGAGCGGGCCGAGGTGGTTGCCGGCCAGGGTGATGCCGAAGACCGCGGCCCAGAGCGGTTCGGTGCCGAGCAGCAGGCTCACCCGGGACGGCGAGGTGGTGCGGACGGCCCACATCTGCACGAAGAAGGCGAACAGCGTGCAGAGCAGCGCCAGATGCAGCAGCCACGCCCACTGGGCGGGCCCGTACGAGGCGGCGACCGTCCACGGCAGCGGTCCGGAGAACGGCGCGACGACGGCGAACACGGCGGTCGCGGTCGCGAGTTGGACCCAGGTGAGGGCCAGCGAGTCGGTGTCCCGGATCGACCGCAGACGGGACATGGCCAGCACGTTCACGGTCCGCACCACGGCCGCGCCGAGGACCAGCAGGTCACCCGGCGACGGCGCCTTCAGCCCATCGCCCCCGGTGAGCAGGGCGACCCCGAGCACCGCCAGTCCGGCCGCGGCGAGGAAGGCCCGCGGCAAGGGTGTCCGAGCGAGCGCGCTCTCCGCGAGAGGAGTGAAGACCATGGTGAGGCTGATGATCAAACCCGCGTTGGTGGCCGAGGTGTGCACCGCGCCGTAGGTCTCCAGCAGGAAGACGCCACCGAGCACCAGCCCGAGGAGCACGCCGCCCAGCCATTCCGACCGGCCCATCCCCCGCAGCCCCCGCCGGGCGACCACCCCCAGCAGCGGCAGGACCAGCCCGAAGCGCAGCACCAGCATCGCCACCACCGTCCCCGGCCCGGCCACCCGCTGGACGGCGAGAAAGCTCGACCCCCACACCACCGCGACCAGCAGAACGGGCACATCACGCAGGAAGGACGACGAACCGCGCATGAACAGGACCCCTCCGGAGCGAACGGAACCGACGAGGAGATTCCCGTACGACGTCGGACGGATCTCGGGCCAGGGCAGGCCCCCACCAAGGGCCCGCCATCTTCGCGCACCCGGCGGCCGGCGATCAACGGTTTCCGGATGCCGGACGCCGGCCTGCCGCCCGGACGCCGTCAGCGGGCGAGCAGGCCGTTGGCCTCCGCGATGGCCTCGATGTCGGCCGGCGTACCGGACATGACGGCGCGGACGTGCTCGGTGACGAGCTCGACCGGCCAGTCCCACCAGGCGGCGCGCAGCAGGCGGTCGACGTCCGCGTCGTCGAAGCGCCGGCGGATGGGCCGGGCCGGGTTCCCGCCGACGATGGTGTACGGCTCGACGTCGGCGGTGACCACGGCACCGGTGGCGATGATCGCGCCGTCGCCGATCCGCACGCCGGGCAGCACGGTGGCGCCGTGTCCGAACCAGACGTCGTTGCCGACCACGGTGTCGCCCCTGCTGGGGAGGCCGGTGACGATGTCGAGGGTCCGCTCGGTCCAGCTGCCGCCGAACATGGTGAACGGGAAGGTGGAGACCCCGACGGTGGGGTGGGCGGCGCCGGCCATCAGGAAGCGGGTCCCGGTGGCGATCGCGCAGTACTTGCCGATCACCAGCCGCTCGGGCCCGTAGGCGTAGAGGACGTTGCGCTCCTCGAAGCGGGTGGCGCCGTCCGGGTCGTCGAAGTAGGTGTACTCGCCGACCTGGATCCGTGGGTCGGTGACCAGCGGGCGGAGCAGGACGACGCGGTCGTGCCCGGCGAGCGGGTGGAGGACGGTGTGGTCGGGGACGGCGGCAGGCATGGAGCTCCTTGACAACTCAACAGCGAACGGTGCCGGCCGGAAGGACCGGCCGGCCACTCGAAATGCGACCCCAGTCGCATTAAGATGAGGATCGCATGGCGCCACCGCCCTCGCAAGCCTTAACGCGACTGGAGTCGACTTTGAACGAGGAGCCCCGGACCCCCACCCCCCGGCCCGGCGGGCGCAGCGCCCGGGTACGCGCGGACGTCGTCGCCGCCACGCTCGCCGAGGTCACCGAAAGGGGGTACGACGGGCTGACCGTCGACGCGGTCGCGGCCAGGTCCGGCGTGCACAAGGCCACCCTGTACCGCCGTTGGGGCGGGGTGGACGGCCTGGTCGCGGAGGCGCTCACCGCCTCCGCCGACCAGCCGTGGCCACTGCCCGACACCGGCGAGCTCGTCGGCGATCTGCGCCGGATCACCCACGAGGTCTTCGCCGTCTTCACCGATCCCGAGCTCGGGCCGACCCCGACCGCGCTCATCACCGCCGCCCAGCGCTCCGACGTCGGAGCGACCGCCCTCCGCGCCTTCTTCGCCGCCCGCCACCGGCAGGCCGCCGAGGTGGCCGAGCGGGCCGTCGAGCGCGGCGAGCTGCCCGCCGGCACGGACGGCGCCGAGGTGATCCGGGCCGCCACCGCACCGCTCTACTACCGCCTGTTCGTGACCGGCGAGCCGCTGGACGCCCGCACCGCCGAGCGGGCCGCCGATGTCGCGGCCCTGGCCGCCCGCGCCGGCCTGTTCGCCCCGGAGGCCGACTGATCCCGCACACGCGCGCCGAGGCCCCCGCACGCGCGCCACCCCCGCCGGCACCCGCACGCACGCCTGCACCGCACGCCCCCGCCGTCTACCGCATCCACCCCGCGGCATGGATGATGTCGCCATGACAACATTGCCGTCCACCACCCCCCGGAAGGCCCGTCACGTGAAGCGCAAGCACTGGGCGTTGCTCGCCGTCGCCACCGTCCTCCCGCTCGTCGCCACCACCGGCACCGCCGCCGCGGCCACCCCGCCGACCGCGCCCGCGCCGGCCACACCCGCCACCTGCACGTACACCCCGGCGGTGCCCGCCGACAACTTCAAGGGCATCCCGGTCTTCGACGCCAGAAAGGTCGCCAAGCCCTACAAGGCGACGCTGAAGACCAGTCAGGGCGTGATCACCTTCCAGGCGCTGACCGCGGAGGCGCCCTGCACCACGTTCTCGTTCCGCTTCCTCGCCGAGCACGACTACTTCGACCGCAGCCACTGCCACCGCCTCACCACCCAGCGGATCTTCGTCCTGCAGTGCGGCGACCCGACCGGTACCGGCAGCGGCGGTCCCGGCTACTCCTTCCCGGACGAGAACCTGACCGGCGCCACCTACCCCGCCGGCACCGTGGCGATGGCCAACGCGGGCCCGAACACCAACGGCAGCCAGTTCTTCTTCGTCTGGAAGGACACCAAGCTCTCCCCCGCCTACACCCCGTTCGGGCGGGTCACCGAGGGCCTCGACGTGCTGCAGAAGATCGCCGCCGGCGGCGAGGACGACCAGAACAACCCCGGCGACGGCTTCCCGAACCTCCGGGTCAACATCCGCGACGTCCGGATCAGCACCCGCTGAACGCCCGATCCACCCCGCCGCGCTCCCGTACGGTGGCAGCACCACTTCGAGGCCGTACGGGAGCGCAGCGCATGGACAGCAGGATCTGGGAGAGCGTCGACCACCTGGTCGCCCGGCTGGACGAGGACAGCCGGCTCTCGCCCCAGGAGGAGCGGCTGCTCCGGATCATCAAGCTGTCGGAGGAGGTCGGCGAGGTCGGCGAGGCGGTGATAGGGGCCACCGGGCAGAACCCCCGCAAGGGCGTCACCCACACCTGGGAGGACGTCCAGCACGAGCTGTGCGACGTGGTGTTCTCGGCACTGGTCGCCCTGCGCACCCTGACCCCGGACGCCGCCCGGGTGTTCGCCGACCGGCTCGCCTACGTCGAGCAGCGCTCGGCGGCCAGCCGCCGGGACGGCTGAACCACACCGCCCCCCGCTCCCGGCCGCTCCCGGCCGCCCCCGGCCGCCCAACTCCCCACCCCCATCGACTGAACCCCCACGCCCGGCAGCCGATCACCCGGACCCGAGTTCCGGAACCCGACCGCTCCGGACCGCGTCTCCCCTAGAGGGACGACCGGTTCTGAGCGGAGGGGGCTCATCGCTTTGAGCGGATACATTTCGGAACCCGAACGACTACCGATACAGGCCGGCCGGCTGGACGAGGCGGCGCGCAAACTCACCACGGCCAACAGTGGGTTCGGCGAGTCCGACGCCACCGCACGCCGCCACGCCGAATGGAGGGTCGGCGGATCGCTCGGCGGCTGCGCCACCCGTTGGGAGGCGGAGACCAAGCGGACGATCGAGGCGATGCGACAGCTCGCACAGGGCTTGCGGGTCACGGCGGACAACTACAACAAGCAGGAGGCCGCCGTCGCCGATGGGCTGCGCCGCGCCGCCACGCTGCTGGAGGGGAACGGCTGATGCCTCCCACCGACAACGACGGCCCCAACGGCCGCGACAAGGTGGTCACACCGGGTCACGAGCGCCGCTTCGACAAGCCGGTCACGGTGCCGCAGCTGCGTGCGTGCTCCCCGGACAGCTTTCACCGGGCCGCCGAAGAATGGGACAAACTGTCGTCGGCCGCCGCAGCGGCGCGCTTCGAAGCGGTCGACGTCCTGTCAACGCTCCAGGAGGGCTGGAGCGGCGAAGCCGCCGAGCTCGGACGTCGCTCTCTCGCCGACCTCATCGACGAACTGTCCATCGCTGAACAGGAGATGGAAGCCGCGAAGCTGACCCTGGGCAACGCCGCGGACGGCCTGACGCTGGCCCGGCGCTGGATGGCGGAGGCCGACGACCTAGCGCGGCAGCACGGCCTCTCGGTCAAGGACGACGGCGACATCGAGTTCCCCTCCTGGGCCGGCCACACCAACGACCCTGACGGTCAGGCCGAGGCTCGGCGCCTGGCCACTGTCGCCGGTGACGTCCGCAATCTGGTGAAGTCGGCCCTGACCTACGCCGCCGACGTCAGCGACACGGCCGGGAACGAGCTCGACCGCATCAGGAAGTCCGTCGACTACAACCGGCTCGACGAGTGGACGACCCGCGTCGTCGGCGAGGACCTCGCCGCTGCCCGGGACATGCGCAAGGTCTTCAGCGGCGAGGGCGGCGTCCTGCTCCCTCCGGACCCCTATGACCGGGGCGCCGGACCCTACAACTCCGAGGAACCGACCGACCGGGACCGCAAGCTCGCCAACACTCTGGGCGCGGGCATGATGGGCCTGCCCTTCGAGTCCGGCGACGTCAACGCGAGCGCCACCATGGCACACTACCTCTCCGGCACGGGGGAGCCGCTCGGGCTCGACGTCGAGGACATGCTGCGTGACATCCCCGACTTCCAGGACAGCGTCAACACCACCCTCGACGGCAACCTGCCCGGCTGGCAGGCCGAGGCGCTCGCGGAGTACCGGCGGACCGGTAAGCCGGTCACCCTGGTGCAGCAGACCGGCTGGCAGCCCATGTCCGCAACGCCGGAGAGCAGCAAGGACTGGTACTACGCGGTGGGCTCGTTCCACTACAACACACAGGCGAAGATCGAGGTGAAGCCGACCAGCCCGGGCGCCCCGCCGGAGGTGACGGTGACCTACCAGACCCACGTGCGGGACCGGTACAACTGGGACCACGGCAAGTCGACCGACGTACCGGGCATCGGCAACGTGACCGACGACGACATGCAGCGCCTGCACCGGACCGGCCTGGCCCAGGAGTTCGACATGGGCGGCAACAGCGACATGCGGACCAGGAAGCTCTGACCCGATGACCCCGCCACCGCCACCGCCACCGCCACCGCCACCGCCACCGCCACCGCCACCACTGTCATCACCGCCGCCACCACCGCCATCACCGCGGGCCCCGTCGCCCCCGCCGCGGCCGCGGGCGGTGTTGCTGCGGCGTCTAGTCGCCGGGTTCCTCGGGCTCTGCGTGGTGTTCACGGTGGTGGTGGTCGGGTGGGGTGTGGTCGCGCTGACACGGGAGCACGCCCCGCGCGAGACCGACCTGAGCCGGGCCGAACGGCTGGCGGGGCTGAACCACGAGCAGCATCCGGGCAAGGGGAGGTACTACGTCGCGGAGGACGCCGTCCTCGCCCGGGCCCCGGACGGCACGACCACCGGCTACCTGCACTACCGGCTGGGAGGAGGCGTGGACGTCAACGTGGACGACTTCCTGCGCACCTACGACCTTCCACGGCCCGGCGGCCCGGCACCGCTCCCGGAGGACCTCAAGGCGGCCTTGCCCGGCGACGAGCCTGCCGAGGCGGCCCTGCTGCCCGGGGATCCGGGGAGCAGCGGTCACCGGCAGATCTGGGTCGTGCAGTCGCCCGCCGGTCTCGATGGCGCCGGGGACGTCTACGTGCGCGCCACCGGCTGAGCGGCCCCCGGCGGTGTGTGCCGGGGGCCAGCGGGCGTCAGGCGTTCGGGGCGACCTTGGCCAGGCCGTTGATGATGCGGTCCATGGCGTCGCCGCCCTGCGGGTCGGTGAGGTTGGCGAGCATCTTGAGGACGAACTTCATCAGGATCGGGTGGGTCAGGCCCCGCTGGGTGGCGAGCTGCATGACCTTGGGGTTGCCGATGAGCTTCACGAAGGCGCGGCCGAGGGTGTAGTACCCGCCGTAGACGTCCTTGAGGATGCGCGGGTAGGCCTGGAGCGCGCGCTCGCGGCCGGCCTCGGTGACCCGGGCGTGGGCCTGGACGATGACGCCGGCGGCGATCTGGCCGGATTCCATCGCGTAGGCGATGCCCTCGCCGTTGAACGGGTTGACCATGCCGCCGGCGTCGCCGACCAGCAGCAGGCCGCGGGTGTAGTGCGGCTGCCGGTTGAAGGCCATCGGCAGGGCGGCGCCGCGGATCGGGTCGGTCATGTTCTCGGGGGTGTAGCCCCACTCCTCCGGCATGCCGGCGCACCAGGCCTTGAGCACCTCGCGCCAGTCCAGCTCGCCGAAGGCGGGCGAGGAGTTGAGGATGCCGAGGCCGACGTTGGAGGTGCCGTCGCCCATGCCGAAGATCCAGCCGTAGCCGGGGAGCAGCTTCCGCTGGCCGCCCCGGGTGTCCCACAGCTCCAGCCAGGACTCGAGGTAGTCGTCGCTGTGGCGCGGGGAGGTGAAGTACGTCCGGTAGGCGACGCCCATCGGGCGGTCCTCGCGGCGGTGCAGGCCCATGGCGAGGGAGAGCCGGGTGGAGTTGCCGTCGGCGGCGACGACCAGCGGGGCGCGGAAGGTCACGGCGCGCTTCTCGTCACCGAGGCGGGCGGTGACGCCGACGATCCGGCCGGTCCGGTCGTCCAGCACCGGGCCGCTGACGTTGCACCGCTCGTACAGCCGGGCGCCCGCCTTCTCGGCCTGACGGGCCAGGAGCTCGTCGAAGTCGGCGCGCTTGCGCACCAGGCCGTAGTCGGGGAACGCGGACAGCTCCGGCCAGTCGAGCTCCAGCCGGACGCCGCCGCCGATGATCCGCAGGCCCTTGTTGTGCAGCCAGCCGTTCCCGGTCGACACGTCGATGCCCATGTCGACCAGCTGCTTGGTGGCACGCGGGGTCAGGCCGTCGCCGCAGACCTTCTCGCGCGGGAACGAGGTCTTCTCCAGGAGCAGCACGTCCAGGCCGGCCTGGGCGAGGTAGTACGCGGTGGTGGACCCGGCCGGGCCCGCGCCGACCACGATGACGTCCGCGGTGCTCTCCACGGGGCTGTCCGGCTTCGTCAGGTCGGCTGCGGTTTCGGACACGGTGGGCACTCTCCTGGAGCTGCGGCTGGGGGACGGCGGCTGTCCCCGGCAGTCTAGTTGTCGCCCCGGGACCGGATCCGACGGCGGCACCCGCCCCGCGGCCGCGGCCGGGCGCGCGGGAACAGGCGCGAGCAGGCGCGCGGGACCCGTCCCGCGCGCCCCCGGCCCCGCGTCAGGAGACCTTGTAGGCCCGGTGCAGCGCCACGATCCCGCCGGTCAGGTTGCGCCAGGCGACCTTGGACCAGCCGGCCTCCTGGAGCTTCGCGGCCAGCGCGGGCTGGTCCGGCCAGGCGCGGATGGACTCGGCGAGGTAGACGTACGCGTCCGGGTTGCTGCTGACCGCGGTGGCGACCGGCGGCAGCGCGCGCATCAGATACTCGGTGTAGACCGTGCGGAACGGCGTCCAGGTCGGGGTGGAGAACTCACAGATCACCAGCTTGCCGCCGGGCTTGGTGACCCGGTGCATCTCCCGCAGCGCGGCGTCGGTGTCGTGCACGTTGCGCAGCGCGAAGGAGATCGTCACCGAGTCGAAGGTGCCGTCGGCGAACGGCAGGCTGGTGGCGTCCCCGGCGGTGAGCGGCAGCTCGGGGTGGCGCTTCTTCCCCTCGGTGAGCATGCCGACCGAGAAGTCGCACGGGACGACCTTGGCCCCGGCCTCCACGAACGGCAGGGAGGAGGTGCCGGTACCGGCCCCGAGGTCGAGCACCAGGTCACCCGGTCCGGCGGCCACCGCGTCGGCCACCGCCCGGCGCCAGGCACGGGCCTGGCCGAGGGAGATCACGTCGTTGGTGCGGTCGTACTTGGCCGCGACGTCGTCGAACATCGCGGCGACTTCGTGCGGCTGCTTGTCCAGAGAGGCTCGGGTCACGCCCCCATTGTTCACCCTGCCACCGCCCGTCCGGGCAAGGGGGCACACCGGACCCCCACCCGGGCCCCGCCGCGCCCCGGGCCGACCCGCCACCGCAGCACCGGCCGACTCCCCGCGCGCACCGGCCCGGACCCGGCTCAGTGCAGGCCGCGCCGCCCGCCCGCCCGGCGCTTGCGGCGCGAGCGCTTGCCCTGGGTTATCGCGGGCATCCCGTCCGGCAGCGCGCCCGCGGCGAGCGCGACGGTGGTGGCGAACCGTCCCTGGCCGGTGCGGATGGCGACCGCCCGGCGGTGCCTGCGGATCCGCAGCACGCAGACCAGGAAGAGCAGCCCGGCCACCGGCACGCTGATCCGGGCCAGCCCGACGCCGACCGGCTGCGGGTAGGTGTCGCCGCAGATCCGGACCGCGCCGGGGTCGTCGGCGGCGTGTTCCAGGCACACCGCGTCGCCGACCTTGGTGCCGTCGGCCAGCGGCAGCGCGGCCGCCGTGTGCGGCTGGCCGGCGGCGCGGTAGCTGACGGTGGAGTACGAACCGCCGCCGGTGGGCAGCTGGGTGACGACGCCGTCCACTCTCACCGGGTGCGCGCCGATCCGGTCGGCCTGCTCGGCCTGACGCCAACCGAGCAGGCACATGCCGACGGCCAGCACGGCGCTGAGCACGGCGGTGAGGTACCAGCCACGGCCCAACCGCGGGGAGCGCGGCGGGGGGACGGTCGCGGATCGCATGGTTCCTGTCCTGGCTTGCGTTCGGGGCCTGGGACGGGGCCCCGCCACCCGCGGGGGACGGGCGGTTGTGGTGAGGGTACGGAGTGAACTGACCGGGATCGTATCCGCTGGCGGGCCCTCAGGTCACGACGAAGGGTGAATCAGGCGGCGTGGCCGGGTGCGGAGTTCAGCCGTACACGGAGTAAGTCCCGCGGGCCGCACAGGAGTCCGGCTACCGACCGGTACGCGCGGTCAGCGCCGCCGGTGGACCAGCCGCCCGCCCAGTACGGTGGCCAGCGAACCACCGGGGCGCGGCGCGGCGTCACCGGGGCGCGGCGCGGCGTCACCGGGGCGCGGCGCGGCGTCACCGGGGCGCGGCGCGACGTCACCGGGGCGCGGCGCGACGTCACCGGGGCGCGGCGCGGGGTCGCCGGAGCCTCCGGGAGTGCCGAGCAGCCCGAACACCGCGAAGTCGGCCGGCCCGCCGACCGACAGCCGGCCGTGCACCGCCGCCGCGAGCGGCAGCACGGCGAGCGGATCCAGCGGACCCTCCGTCCCGGGCGTGCCGGGCAGCGCGGTCAGGCCCGAGCGGGTCACCGCCGTCCGCACGGCGGCGCGCTCGAACGGCCCGGCCACCGCGGTCACCCCGAAGCCGAGCATCCGCTGCAGCCCGCGCCGGGCGCTCGCCCCGCAGCGCGTCTCGTCGGCCGACCCGGTCAGGCCCCCCGGAACGGGTGCGTCCCCGATCTCCTCGCGCGGGTCCGGGTGGTACGCGCGTTCCAGCAGCCAGTGCCCGTACGGATTGCGCAGGCCGGGCGTGAGCAGGGCGTCACCCCAGTCCCGCAGCCGGGCCTGCGGGTGGGCGGCGGCCAGCCCGGCGTACGGGCCGAGGCCGGCGATCCGCCCGTCCTGCACCAGCACCGCCCCGTCGGCGAGCGACGGGGCGGTGGGGTCGGCGGGGTCGGGCAGCACCAGGGACGCCCGGTGGAGGGTCAGCACCGCGGCGGGCCTCAGGCGTTGTCGAGGATCTTCAGCTCGGGGTGCGCGGTGCCGCCCTCGATCGCCGTGGAGGCGATGTGCGAGGCGACCCGCGGGTCGACCGGGTCGTTGGCCGGGTCGTCCAGCACCCGCAGGTGCTGGTAGGTGGTCGAGCGCTGGGCCGGGACGCGGTCGGCGGCCCGGATCAGGTGGATCAGCTCGGTGAGGTTGGAGCGGTGCTTGGCACCGGCCATCGAGACGACGTTCTCCTCCAGCATGACCGAGCCCAGGTCGTCCGCGCCGTAGTGCAGCGACAGCTGGCCGGCCTCCTTGCCGGTGGTCAGCCAGGAGCCCTGGATGTGGGCGACGTTGTCGAGGAACAGGCGGGCGATCGCGATCATCCGCAGGTACTCGAAGACGGTCGCCTGGGTCGAGCCCTTCAGGTGGTTGTTCTGCGGCTGGTAGGTGTACGGGATGAAGGCGCGGAAGCCGCCGGTGCGGTCCTGCACGTCACGGATCATCCGCAGGTGCTCGATCCGCTCGGCGTTGGTCTCGCCGGTGCCCATCAGCATGGTGGAGGTGGACTCCACGCCCAGGCCGTGGGCGGCCTCCATGATCTCCAGCCAGCGCTCGCCGGACTCCTTGAGCGGGGCGATCGCCTTGCGCGGCCGCTCCGGCAGCAGTTCGGCACCGGCGCCGGCGAAGGAGTCCAGGCCCGCCTTGTGGATCCGGGTGATGGCCTCCTCGATCGAGACGCCCGAGATCCGGGACATGTGCTCGACCTCGGAGGCGCCCAGCGAGTGGATCACCAGCTGCGGGAACTCCGCCTTGATCGCCGAGAAGGCGCGCTCGTAGTACTCCACGCCGTAGTCCGGGTGGTGCCCGCCCTGGAACATGACCTGGGTGCCGCCCAGTTCGACCGTCTCCGCGCAGCGGCGCAGGATCTCGTCGAGGTCGCGGGACCAGCCCTTGTCACTCTTCGGCGGCACGTAGAAGGCGCAGAACTTGCACGCCGTCACGCAGACGTTCGTGTAGTTGATGTTGCGCTCGATGATGTACGTCGCGATGTGTTCGGTACCGGCGTAGCGGCGGCGGCGCACCGTGTCGGCGGCGGAGCCGAGCGCGTGCAGCGGCGCCGAGCGGTACAGCTCCAGCGCCTCCTCCGGGGTGATCCTGCCGCCGGCGGCGGCCCGGTCGAGCACGGCCTGCAGGTCGGTGCTGGGCGCATCGAGGGTGGTCGCTGCGAGCTCGGACACCTGGCGGCCTTCTCTCTCTCGGGTACTGCTGCGTGTTCCAGTGTTTCCGGAGGCTTCCGGGTACGGCCGAACCAGCCTACGCCAGGGCATTCCGGCCGCCGCGTCAGCCCGCTGCCTGCTCGCGTCGGGCCGCCCGCGAGCGCCTCAGCCCTTCTTCCGCAGCATCATGAACTGCTCCCGCCTGGTCAGGTCCATGCTGTAGCGGAGGGTGCCGTCGTCCAGCGCCATGATCGAGGGGTAGGTCACATCGCCGGGGACGCACTTGTCGCCGGGCGAGGAGCCGGTCACCTTCGCGGCGTAGGTGGCCTCGCGGTCGTCGGCGTCGGTGAGCGTCCAGGCGGCCTCGCACCAGGTGCCCGTCCCCGGCGTCTCGGTCCGGATCCTGCTCTTCCGCTCGCTCGGCGCGGACTGGACGATGGTGAGGGTGACGGTGGTGACGTCCCCGTTGGCGGCCTTGCGCTCGCCGACCCACGTCCCGAGGTACTTCGCGGGGATGATGCCCGGCCCCGGGTCCGTGGGGGACGCGCCGGGAGCGGGGCTCTCGTCGGCCGGATCCGTGCTCTCGCCGCTCGGCTCGGGGCTCCTCGAAGCCTCGGGGCTCTTCGAAGCGGCGCCGGGCGCCGTCGGGCCCCCGGCCGGGACGGTCGGCGCGGGCTTCGACGCGTTGGCGGCACCCTCGGCCTGCCGGTCGTTCTCCCGCCACTGCTCGACCAGCAGGTATCCGCCGCCCAGCAGCAGCACGACGACCAGCACGGCCGCGAGGGCGCCGTATCCCCGTCGGCCGCGCGGCCGCTGCGGGGGCGGCCCGTAGCCCGGTACCCCGGCCACCGTCGGCGCCGGGGCAGGGGCCGGGGCCGGGGCGGAGACCATCGGGGCCGACGCGTACGGTCCGATCGGTCGTCCAGACCCTCCAGGTCCCACGGGTCCTCCAGGTCCCACGGGTCCTCCAGGTCCCACGGGTCCAGGAGCCGGCGGGCCGAAGCCCGGCGGGACGGGTGGGCCGAAGCCGGGCACACCGGGAGACCCGGGCACGTCGCCACCCGGTCCGGCCTTCGCCGCCTCGGCCGCTCGCGCCGCCCTCGCCGCCTGCGCGACCGTCTCGCCACCGGCTGGGTCCTGGCTCCCGGGTGCCGGTGCCGGGGCCGACGTCACGGGGCCGGTGATCACCGGACCGCCCTGGGGCGGCGTGGGGGTCGGGGCGGCCGGGGGCGGAGTCGCGGCCCCGGGCCGCGGCGCGGCCGCCGGAGTTCCGGGAGGAGCTGCGGGAGCAGCGGGAGCAGCGGTCGCTGGCACGCTCGGAGCCACGGTCGGCGGCGGAGCCACGGTCGACGGCGGAGCCACAGTCGGCGGCGGCGGCACGGTCGCCGGAGCCGTCCCCGCCGCAGCCGCGGCGGCAGTCGTAGCGGCCGTCACCGCTGGGGCCGGCCTCGGAGCCGTCGCGGCGCCCCCGTCCCCCGCGGCCTCCGCCTCCTCCTCCCGCTCCCCCTCCAGGTCCAGCAGCTGCACGGCACTGCGCCCGACCGCCGCCGCGAGCGTCGCCGGCAGCCAGTCCCCGTGCCCCAGCCGGGCGGCGGCCGCGCCGTCGCCGTCCAGCCGCTCCCGCAGCTGCGCGGGCGTCGGGCGGGCGGTCGGGTCCTTGGCGAGGCAGTCGCGCACGATCGCGTGCAGCGGCCCGGACAGCCGGGAGAGGTCCGGCTCCTCGTGCAGCACCCGGTAGAGCAGGACGGGCGCGCTCACCCCGGAGCCGAACGGCTGGATGCCCGTCGCCGCGTACGCGAGCACGGCGCCGAGCGAGAACACGTCGCTGGCCGGACCGGCGGGCAGTCCGTTCGCCTGTTCCGGCGACATGAAGCCGGGCGAACCGAACACCTGCCCGGACTGGGTGAGCACGGTGGTGGCGTCCAGCGCGCGGGCGATGCCGAAGTCGATCAGCCGCGGCCCGTCCAGGGTCAGCAGCACGTTGGACGGCTTGACGTCGCGGTGCACCAGCCCGAGGCCGTGCACGTGGTCGAGCGCCTCGGCGAGGCCGACGCCGAGGGTCCGCACGACCGGCTCGGGCAGCGGCCCGAACTCCCGTACGGCGGTGGTGAGCGCGGGCCCGGCGACGTAGCCGGTGGCCACCCAGGGGTGCCCGCCCTCGGTGTCCGCGTCCAGCACGGGTGCCGTCCAGGTGCCGCCGACCCGCCGGGCCGCCGCCACCTCCTGGCGGAACCGGGCCCGGAACTCGGCGTCCCCGGCCAGGTCGCGGCGGACCACCTTGACGGCGACGGTCCGCCCGCCCGTGGTCCGGCCGAGGTAGACCCGGCCCATCCCGCCCGCGCCGAGCTGCCGCAGCAACCAGTACCGGCCCATCTGCCGCGGATCGTCCGCTGCCAGCGGCTCCATGCCCCACGCTCCCCTCCACGCCCGGCGCGCCCGGTCCCCGCCTCACGCTCCCGGAGCAGACGGTATCGGTCCGGGATCACCCGCGGCACGGGCTCACCGCCACGGAATGATCGTCAGATCATCGCAGTCTCACCGCGAACGGACCCGGCTGCTTCCGACCCGGCGTCAGCCCGTCCTCCCCACCGCCCCCTCGTACGCTCCCCTGCTGCTCCCCCGCCGCTCCCTCGCCGCGTCGTCGCCGCTCCCGGGGCCCCTCAGCCCGTCTTCCGCAGCGTCCCGGTGGGGTTGCCGGCCTTCGGGTCGGCGGAGGTGAAGCGGATCGTGCCGTCCTTCTGCAGGGTGAGCGTCTCCGAGTACGAGCCACCGGTGCAGGCGCCGGGGAAGGAGGAGTGGACCAGCCGCGAGGTGAAGACCAGCTTCTCCTCCGACGCCGAGTTGAGCGTCCAGGACCCCTCGCAGCTGACCGAGATCAGACCGGTCGTGGCGTTGCGACTGGTGGTGTTCTCCTGCCCGATCGCGGCCGGGCCGATGGTGAGCGTGGTGGTACCGGCCGGCAGCCCGTTCTCGGTCGTCATGTCCCCGCTCCAGGTGCCGAGGAAGCGCGCCGGCACGACGCTCGGGCCGGGCGCGGCGCTGGTGGCCGGGGTGGTGGCGGGCGTGGAGGCGACCGAGGCCGCGGTCGCGGGCGGCGAGGTCGGGGGCGGTGGCTGGGTGACACCGGTCGCGGCCGGGAACGTCGAGGCACCCGTGACCGCCCGATCGGACGAGTCCGTCCATCCGAGGAACCCGAACTTGACGGCGACGAGCGCCAACGCGGCCGCCGCCACGACCCCCGCGACCGCCACCGCCCGGTTCCTCCGCCGCTGCTCCGCCGTCCGCCGAACGGACGGCGCGGTCGCCATCGACGGCACCGCGTGCGCCCCCGACGCCGACGCCGCGGACGCCACCGGCCCCGCCAGCCCCTCCGACCCCTCCGACCCCGCCGACCCCACCGGCCCCACCGGCCCCGCCGACCCCACCGGCCCCGCCGACTGAGCCGGGAACCCCCGGTCGGCCGGCGCCTCGGAACCCACCGTGGGAGTCCATCCCGACGGCATGTCCACCGGGGACGCACCCGCCGGACCAGCCGCCAGGGCCGACCCGGCTCCGGCCGACCCGGCTCCGGCCGACCCGGCTCCGGCCGACCCGGCTCCGCCCTCCCCTCCCCCGTCGCCCTCCAGGTCCAGCAGCCGCACGGCGCTGCGCCCCACCTCCGCCGCCAGCGCGGGCGGCAGCCAGCCGCCCCGCCCCAGCCGGACGGTGGCGGCGCCGTCGCCGTCCAGCCGCTCCCGCAGCTGCGCGGGCGTCGGGCGGGCGGTCGGGTCCTTGGCGAGGCAGTCGCGCACGATCGCGTGCAGCGGCCCGGACAGCCGGGAGAGGTCCGGCTCCTCGTGCAGCACCCGGTAGAGCAGGACGGCGACGCTCACGCCCTCCCCGAACGGCTGGGTGCCGGTGGCCGCGAAGGCGAGCACCGCGCCGAGCGAGAAGACGTCGCTGGGCGGCCCGGCGGGCAGTCCGTTCGCCTGTTCGGGCGACATGAAGCCGGGCGAGCCGACCACGTACCCGGATCGGGTGAACCCGCTGGTGGCGTCCAGCGCGCGGGCGATGCCGAAGTCGATCAGCCGCGGCCCGTCCAGGGTCAGCAGCACGTTGGACGGTTTGACGTCGCGGTGCACCAGCCCGAGGCCGTGCACGTGGGCGAGCGCCTCGGCGAGCCCGACCCCCAGGCTGCGCACCGCCTGCTCGGACAGCGGCCCGAACTCCTTGACGGCGGCACCCAGCGCGGGGCCGGCCACGTAGCCGGTGGCGACCCAGGGGTGCTCGCCCTCGGTGTCCGCGTCCAGCACGGGTGCCGTCCAGGTGCCGCCGACCCGCCGGGCCGCCGCCACCTCCTGGCGGAACCGGGCCCGGAACTCGGCGTCCTCCGCCAGCTCGCCGCGCACCAGCTTGACGGCCACCGTGCGTCCGCCGGCCGTCCGGCCGAGGTAGACCCGGCCCATCCCGCCCGCGCCGAGCCGGCGCAGCAGACGGTACCGGCCCACCTGGCGCGGGTCGTCCGACCCCAGTGCCTGCATCCCCCGCACGCTCCCCTCACCCGCTCGCGCCGGCGGTGCCACCGGCGCTGTCGCGTGCAGACGCTACCGGGCGGCGGGCCCGGGAACCGCCACAACCTGTGGCGATTCCCGGGACCGGCGGCGAGTCAGGCCAGGACCGACGCGGTCACGGCGAGTCAAGCCACGACCGACGCCGTCACGGCGAGTCAAGCCACGACCGACGCCGTCACGGCGAGTCAGGCCACGACCGACGCCGTCACGGACTCCAGCAGCCGCAGCTCGACGTCCGGCGCGAAGCCGCTGTCGTGGGCGACCCGGCGGGCGAACTCGGCGACGCCGGCCAGCTGCCGCTCGCCGAGCGAGAAGTCCAGCGCCTCGCTGAAGTACCGTTCCAGCACCCCGGCGTCGAAGGCCTCCCAGCGCGCCGCGTGCTCGGCCACCTCCCGGGCCTCCACCAGCGAGAGGTCGCGGGACTCCAGGAAGGCCCGGTGCACCGCCGCCGTCAGCTCGGGGCGGCGCTCGGCGAAGTCGCGGCGGACGGCCCAGACGGCGAAGACGAAGGGCAGTCCGGTCCACTCCTTCCACATCGCGCCGAGGTCGTGCACCACCAGGCCCTTCGCCGCGGCCTGCCCCAGGTAGGCGCGCAGGGCGGGGTCGCCGATCAGCACGGCGGCGTCGGCCTCGGCGAGCATCGCGTCCAGGTCGGGCGGGCAGCTGTAGTACTCGGGCCGGACGCCTTCGCGCTCCTCCAGCAGCAGCCGCGCCAGTCGCACCGACGTCCGGCTGGTGGAGCCGAGGGCGACCTTGCGGCCGTCCAGTTCGGCCAGCGGCAGCTTGCTGACGATCACGCAGGACATCACCGGTCCGTCGCTGCCGACCGCGATGTCGGGCAGGACAAGCAGTTCGTCCGCGTGCCGCAGGTACTCCACGCAGGTGATCGGACCGATGTCGAGAGAACCGCCGACCAGCTGGTCGCTCAGCTTCTCCGGCGTGTCCTTGGTGAGATCAAGATCGAGCAGATTGCCGGTCCTGGCCAGGCCCCAGTAGAGGGGGACGCAGTTCAGGAACTGAATATGCCCGACCCGCGGCCTGACCGGGGTGTTCTCCCGGGGCTCCCGCGTTTCCGCATCCGGTACCGCCACTGAGCCGCTCCCTTGCTGTTCGTGCGCCTCCACGCAGCGTATGCCTGCGGTTCCGGAAGCCCCGCACCGGCCTTACGACACGCCCTGTCCGGCCCGCAAGTCACCCCTGGTCGTCACAGCGACCGCATGCTAGCGTTGCCCTCAGTTGCAGTTTGATTCCCCTTGCAGTACTTGAAGCCTGCGGAGCATGTAACCGCAGGCTTTTTGTAGTTTTTCAGCAATATCGAAAAACTCCGGACCCGTCCGGAGGCAGGGCGATCAGCGCAGCGGACCGGGCGCCACACGGTGTGGTCCCCAACACGTCCCTCGCAAGGAGAACGGCATGGCTCAGGGAACCGTCAAGTGGTTCAACGCTGAGAAGGGCTTCGGCTTCATCGCCCAGGAGGGCGGCGGCCCCGACGTCTTCGTCCACTACTCCGCCATCAACGCGAACGGTTTCCGCTCGCTGGAGGAGAACCAGGCGGTCACCTTCGACGTCACCCAGGGCCCGAAGGGCCCGCAGGCGGAGAACGTCACCGCTATCTGATCATCCTCTGATGACCTGATCGCTCGGGACCCCTTCGGGTCCGCCGGCGGCCTCACGGCCGTCACCATGAGCACAGAAGCAGTACCCAAGGGGGCCCGTCCATCGACGGGCCCCCTGCCTTTGCCCCCGTCAGCCCGGTCAGCCGGTCAGCGGGTGGCCGGTCAGCGGGTGGCCGGTCAGCGGGCGGCCGGTCAGCGGGCGGCTGGACCGGCAAGCTCGGCGCTCCTCGCCCGGACGGCGATGTGCCAGGATCCTCGGATGGACGAACCAACGATCCGCCGTCGGATCGATGACGACCTGCCGGGCTGCGTCGCGGCCCTGGCCACCGTCCAGGCGGCGGACCGCTACCCGGTGGACTGGCCCGCCGACCCCGCGGGCTGGCTGACGCCGGCCGGCCTGGTCGAAGCCTGGGTGGCCGTGGACGGTGACGAGGTCCTGGGCCATCTGGCCCTCACCCGCCCCGGAGCGGAGCTGGCCGCCACCCTCGGGCTGCCCGAGCGACAACTGCTGGCCGTCGCCCGGCTCTTCGTCGGCACCGCGGCCCGGCGGCGCGGGGTGGCCGTGCGACTGCTGGACCAGGCCGTCCTGATCGCCGGAGCCGAGGGGCTGACACCCGTCCTGGAGGTCGAGGAGGGCGCCGAGGCAGCCGTCCGGCTCTACGAGCGCGCCCGGTGGCGCCACGCCGGCACCTCGACCGCGGACTGGACGACGGCGGACGGCCGCACCGCCCGCCTGCGCGCGTACGTCGCCCCCGTGGAGGCCGGCCTCAGCTCACGGCCTTCCTGAGGAGCGCGTCGATCACGGCCTCGTCGGCGGCGGTCAGCTCCCGCACGGCGAAGGAGGTCGGCCACATGGCGCCCTCGTCGAGGTTCGCCCGGTCGCTGAAGCCGAGCGTGGCGTACCGCGTCCTGAACTTCTCGGCGCTCTGGAAGAAGCAGACGACCTTGCCGTCGCGGGCGTAGGCGGGCATCCCGTACCAGAGCTTCGGCGCCAGCTCCGGCGCAGCGGCCTTCACCATCTCGTGGATCCGCGTGGCGAGGACGCGGTCGGCCTCCGGCATCTCGGCGATCTTCGCGAGCACCTCGACCTCCGGATCCACCTTGGGCGCACGCGAGCCACGGCGCGCGGTCGCCTTCAGCTCGTTCGCGCGCTCCTTCATCGCGCTGCGCTCCTCCTCCGTGAAGCCGTCGTACTTCCCGTCAGCGGCGGCGGACTCGGCGGCGGACTCGGCAGCGGATTCGTCGGGCTTCCGGGTGGCGTTCATGGCAGGTTCCCCTCTGGCGGGACTGACGGCTCCGGTGCGTCCCATGCTAGGGATCCGCGATGACGGGGGCTTCCCGAAACCCGACCGGCCCACCCCGGCCGCACCCCTCCGCGCCGCCCCTGCGCGGGGCCGAGCACCTCGCCCGGTTCCTGCGGGGCGAGCCGAAGCCGGCCGACCACGACGCCGCTGGCACGCGCGTCCGGGGCTTCGTCTCCTCCGGTACGACCATCGGCCGGGTCCGCGTGGTACGGCAGCCGTTGATCACCCGCGCGTTGGCAGCCGAACCCTCGATCTCCCGCGGGTACGGTCGGTCTGGGTCCGGCGGGCCTCGGCCCACGAGGGCCGTCGGAGCTCAGCGTGGGGGCCGGCGGGACCTTCGCCTCGTGGGCGTGCACGAGCTTGATCGCGACCGAGGTCGACAGTCCCGATCTCGACCGGCGCCACCGGCAGGAGCTCATGGCGTGCGCCCCGCTCGCCGTTCCCGGGCCGGCCGCGCGGTCCGTCGGCGGCTACCCGAGAGGCTTCCAACTGGTGTACGGCGCGTTCGACTTCGCGGTGTCGCCGACCGGTCAGCGGCACTTCCTCGAAGGCGGTCCCCACGGCCGGTGGGCCTGGCAGCCGCCCGGGACCACCGAGGCGATCGGCCGGGCCATGGCCGACCGGTTGCAGCAAGGCCTCGCCGCATGAGCACGCCCGCCGAACGCCGTACCGCCCTGGTCGAAACGCTCGTCGCGGACGGCACACCTGACCGACAGCGCGTGGCGCGACGCGGCGGGAGCCGTGCCGCGAGGGCTGTTCGTCGGCTCCTCACGTCACCGCGGTGCCCGGGAGCGCGCCGACCGCCTACGGCACGGTGCTGTGCAGTGCGGCGCGCCCGGCCGACTGGGGGATCTCCTCCGAACAGACGCTCGCCACCCAGCGCAGCGGCGGTCGGCGGCTCGCCGTCGTCCCCCTCCCACGCTGCCGTCGCTCGTCCTGCGGAGGTGGCGACAGCTCGGGGTGGAAGCCGGGCAGCCCGTGCTGGAGATCGGCACCGGGACGGGATGGTCGAGGCCCTCGCGCGCATCGGCTCGGTGACGCGGAGCTGACGAGTGTCGAGTACGACCCCGTGGTGGCCGCGGCGGCCGGGGCCGCACTCAGGGCGGCCGGGTACGCTCCCCGGCTGGTCACCGGCGACGGTCTGCGAGGGGACCCGAGCGGCCGCACGGGACGACCGGTTGATCGCGACCCGCTCGATCCGGCGCATCCCCGTGCCGTGGCTGTACCAGGTGAAGCCGGGCGGCGGGATTCTGGTTCACGCTCTCCGGCTGGAGCTAGGCGTCCGGACTCGCGCTGCTCACGGTCACCGAACCGGGCCGGGCCGGGCCGCCCACCGGCCGCTTCCTGCCCGGCCTCACCAGCTTCATGCCCGCCCGCACGACCGTCCGCCCGGGCCGAGTCCGGCGCTGCTGGACGAGGAGGAGCGGGCGCGGGTGTCGGTTCCTGGACGGGGAGTTGGGTGGCCCAGCTCCCCGCCCCTCCGCCGAGCGGATGGGGGCGGGCGGGGAACAGCTCCTCCTGGACGTGGCCACGGGCTCGTACGCGCGGACCCGCCCTGATCCGGCCGGCGGCTGGACGGTGACCCAGCGGGGCCCCTGCGGCTCCGGGACCAGGTGGAGCAGGCGATCACGGTGTGCCAGAGCCAGGAGACCGGGCTGGGACCTGCCGATCCGAGGGGGCGGCCGACGGACCGGCGGGGGGGGGTGGGGGGGGCCGCCGAACACCCCCCCGGGGGGGCGCCCCGGGGGGGGGGGGGGGCCCGGCGGCGGATTTTGATCGGGAGAGAGAGGAGGTGGT